>JBNKGN010000038.1:0-16122 GCA_050289845.1 Crocinitomicaceae bacterium
GATCCGATGAGTATCCCACACTCGTCTGAAATCTGATGGGTACAATCATGGGTATAAAAATCTATTCACAGGTATGAATACGGATATAAAAATTTACCCACAGAAAAGAAAAAGAGCAGATAAAAAACGACTGTGGTGATTTCGCGTTGTTTCTTGTAACCAAAGCTATACGGCAAAACAAACATGAGTGGAACGAATACCATCGCAAGAGTTTCCTTCTTGTGGAAAACAAAATATTCCAGTGCGGTTAGAAACAACGTGAAGTTGATGAGAATTAAAATGATTCGAAACAACTTTTTTAATCGAATGGATGACTGCTGAATTTTTAGAGACATCGCACCAAGACTCAATAAAATCATAAAAAAGGCAACCCCTCCAAGCACGATGACATCTTCCGTGCGCAATTCAAAAGCGGTACTACTAATTTGCGCATTCTGAATTTTTATTCCGAAATAGGAACTAAACAGGCCTCCGTACAGCAGGGGAATCATA
The DNA here is from genome assembly GCA_050289845.1 of Crocinitomicaceae bacterium. Classification (GTDB taxonomy): domain Bacteria; phylum Bacteroidota; class Bacteroidia; order Flavobacteriales_D; family Crocinitomicaceae; genus UBA4466. The sequence goes on from JBNKGN010000038.1 coordinate 493, forward strand.
AATCCAACAATCAACAACAGCGACTCGCGCATTACAAATGGGCGTAAAACCCATACCAACCAGAAAGCAACGAGAATTACAGACAACAAAAGAGGAAAGAACGTGCAGGCAACTCCCAATAAAAAAGCGAGGTTAAACACCCGTCTTCGACCGTCTTCGTTTTGATACAAATGAAACATCTGATATAGCGCCAAAATCAGAAAAAATTGCGCGATAGCGAAGCCGTCAAGAAAATAGAAGGTATGAAACAGACTCATGAACGTAACGTACACCAATGCGACAATGTAATTGTTGCGCTCGAAAAATTCGTTTCGGTTGAAAAGCGTATTCAATATGATGGCTCCCAAAAAGATAAAACCAGGACCCAAAATTTGCGAAATCAAGTTGTTCTGGGGGAGCAAGTCTCCCCAAAAACCGAAGTGTGCTGTGGGTTCAGGAGTGTGGTACGGCAAATAAAAATTCAAGACGACATAGCCTGCCACAAAAAGCGGCAAAAACAATAATGCAAAGGACCTATTTCCGTAGAATAACTGTACCACTTTGGCGAAGATACATTTTTTATTTCCCGTTTATTGCGTAGTTTTTACCATAATTCTATATTTAAGGCTTCTTAAGCACAGCGATCTATTAACATCAAGCTGCGCAACAATAAAAAGTCATGAGCAAAACAAGATATTCAGACAGCGAATTACAGGAATTTAAAGAGTTAATTCTTGGAAAATTGGCAGAGGCACAAGAAGATTTGGACCTATTAAAAGGTTCCCTTTCTCACAGTGATGATCACGGTACAGACGACACAGGGCGCTCGTTTAATATGATGGAAGATGGTTCCGATACCTTATCCCGTGAAGAAGTTGCCCAATTAGCGGCACGTCAGGAAAAGTTTATTGCCAACTTGCAAAATGCATTGGTTCGCATCGAAAACAAAACATACGGAATTTGTCGCGCGACTGGAAAACTCATTCAAAAAGAACGATTGAGACTCGTTCCTCATGCTACGTTAAGTATTGAGGCGAAGAATGCACAAGGATAATCCCGTGAAAAAAAACCTCTTTATCGTTGCAGCAATTGTTGCGGCCATTCTCGCTTTTGACCAAATCATTAAGATTTATGTGAAAACGCACTTCGACGCGGGTGAAAATTATCCCGTACTCGGAGATTGGTTTGTGATGGAATACACCGAAAATCAAGGAATGGCTTTCGGTACTACTTTTGGTGCGTCGATTTGGGCGAAACTTTCCCTGAGCATCTTTCGAATTGTAGCCATCGTAGCCATTACCTATTATTTGATCGTACAGGCGAAAAGTAAAATGCGCCTCGAATTTCTCATTGCGATCGGACTTATTTTGGCTGGTGCTACGGGAAATCTGATCGACTCCATGTTTTACGATTACCTCTTTCCTATTGATCAATACTTAAACTGTGATCTGCAGTACAACTTATTGGAAGGGTCGGGTAATTTTCACGAGTGCAGCTTTTATGGCGGTCAGGTAAAGGATATTGTTGAAATAAGACACACGGGGTTTTTATTTGGAAACGTCGTCGATATGTTTCAATTTCAAGCCGTTTGGCCAGAATGGATGCCCTGGGTTGCCGGAAAGCAAGTCTTCCCTGCTATTTGGAACGTTGCCGATGCTTCGATTACTTTAGGCGTTATCATGGTCTTCTTGCGACAACGACGCTATTTCCCGAAAGAGAAAGACCCCAACAAAAAGCCTTTTTACAAACGTTGGTTCGCAAAAAGTTAATTACTCAAACTCGTATTTGAATTCGATTTGTGGGCGCAACTGGTAACGGAAATTCAATTTTGTTTTACCCTCCTGCTCGTTCATCTTCATGTCAATAGGAACTGTCAATTGCGACTCCCAATTATCGATCAAAATATCGCCGTACACCGCTACCTTGGTTTCAAGTAACATTCCATGCTCTGGCAATAGCGGTGATAATTCCATGACGCCCACCCCCATTTCGTTGGGCAACTGATCCTGTGGCGCTGACTTCAGAGATGCACGTACGTCGAACAGTACTTTTCGCGTGTTCTCCAGCAAATCAATTTCGACGTTTTCTGGTGTAGCCGACATAATTTTAAAGGTGGTAGAAGAAAGCAAAACGTTCTTGGGAATTACAACGGCTTCGTTTGAAAATTGCGGGATCAAATTCCAAAGAATGGGAACATACGACTCTCGATACAACAAAGAATCCAAGGTTTCACTGAAAAGAATATCGTATTGCTCGGCGTTTGGCACTTTAAATGTGATCGCATCTGCCACGAAGAAATCCTGCACATAGGCATCCATCTGTAAACCGGCTATCAATTTTTTTGCGACCATCACTGAGGAACCATTAATTTCTAGAAGTGAGAATCCCAACTCATCTGCTGAAAAAACCGAAGCGACCATTGGAACGAAGGGTGCATAAGGACCGCATCCTGCATAGAAAATTGTTATTTTTTTTCCTGGGTGTTGCTGCTGCTTTTCTTCAATGGCATCAACCAATCCACGCAGTAGCTTTGACGTTCGATTATAATCCAGGAGACACTGTGCCGCGTAATTGATCGAAAGTGCCGAGCCCACGGCTGTCGGTACAGCTGTGAACAAGCGCATTTCCTGATCAAACCCCGAGAATTCAGTTTTCTCATAGAAGATTTTGTGAATCTCGTTGATTGCTTCAGTCGTCTTGCGCGTGTCTTTGTAATTCGCCAAAATTTCATTGACGTAATCTTTCATTTCCATGTGAACGGTGGTTGTTGTATGTCTCACAAAGTTAAATTTCCAATTGGAAATTCCAAAGCTACATTTGAACGTCGTTCTTGTTTTCGAATGGCGGCGGCATGTTGGCTGGTTCTTCGTCGATGATTTCTAAAATATCGCGTGTAATTCCTCTCGAAATATTCGAAATCGGCACGTCATTGATGGAGCCTTCGAAAGGATTTTCACCTGCAAGACCAATTCTCAACATCGTATTGAAAACCCAAATAACAATAACGGTAAATGGAATATTCAACCACACAAAATAATCACCAATATATGCGTGTGTTTTTGAAATTTCGGCACCCATCGAAGCGAATGCTGGTGTAATCGCCATCGGCAAGAGCCACATAAAAATATGAACAAAATGATATCCGATACTCCCGTATTGCTTTGGATAAGGGAAGTTTTTTATGCGCTCTGCTTTTCCTTGTAAGGCGGTCATTTCCTGAAGCATTTGCTGCAAGTTTAACAAGGAGAAATCCCACAATTTTTTTTCATCCGTCAATTGCCGCAAGTGTTTTGATTGCAAACTAATGATCGCGTTCGGTTTGTTGCTCTTTGTCATCACGTAAGCAAACTCTTCCTCCGAAAGGTACGGAGCAAGCTCGTCTTCCAAAGGCGTTTCGAACTCTGGAACCAAATAGGAGAACGTGGCTTTTTTATGCATTTTTTCGTACGTTGCCTCCCATTCTTTTTTCGTGCGCATGGCGTATCTCAAGGCAGTTAACCATGCAATATGGCGGTTGGCAATGATTCGTACTATTTCTTTTTCGTCCTGATGCGCCTCGGATCGATGTATGTAGAAACTGTCCCGCACTGTGATAACGAATGAACGGGAAGTATTCACAATCCCACCCCAGATCTTCCGCGCCTCCCAAATCCGATCATACGCAGCATTGTTTTGAAAACCTACCATAAAAGCAACTGCGGTTCCTACCAATGCCACAGGAGCCAAGGGAACTTGTAACCACTTGATCTGCAATAGATCGTAAAGGCAAGTAAACAACGTCGCGAAAATGAAAAAGAAAATGGTTTCTCTCTTGGTCCATACCAAAACACTTTTCAGGGGATATCTTCGTTTTACGTACATTCTTTTCTTCTAAAATTAGTTAATTGAATCTGAGATGCTCAGCGCTGCGTTTCTGTTTTTTTAATCTTGTGTGTCTTCCTCTCGTTTGTGGCGCTTCACCATTTTCTGCATAAATAAATTACTAGGCACCGTAATTCGATCGTCTTGTTTTGTGCGGACAATCAAAAAGAACAACCCAATATCTTCTACCATGCCTTCAATTTCAAATTCTTTATCGAGGATGGTAATCACGTCGCCAACGCGAATCGGGTGATTGAAGAAGATGATGATCGACGCTGTAATGTTGGATAAAATAGACCATTGTGCAAAAAAGGCAATCCCAAGTACCGTCAACATGGATGTGACAAAAAACAAAAGTTGCGATTGTTCTACACCCCAAACGAAAAGTATAAAGGTTCCCAAAATGATCCAAAGAATGAATTCCAACATCCGTTTGATGAGCGAAATTCGCGTTACATGGTAGTTGAATTTTGTCGCTGTACGACGCACAAAAACGCGAAAAGAAACCCGAGCGATAAAATACACCACCAATGCTACTGCCGTTTCAATGATTTGAATGTGCCACTGTTCCATGTTCTATTTTTTATCGAAATTACACAATTTTACTTTGCTAAACGGCCGTCTGACAATCCACGAATTCCAACATTGTTTTTCAATTTCTAGAAGCGCATTTCTTTTAAAATCGGTATTTTAATCCAAACTTTTTTTTGTCGTGGTACAACTCCGTTTCTTACTTCTTGGTCTTTGCATCCTGCCAACCTTACTTTTGGCGCAACAAAGATCCACCAATTACCGCATTCATATTTCTGAAATTCCTTTTGTCATCGAAGGAAGTTTAGAAAACAATTGGAACGCCTTAATTGAAGATAGTACCGTGTACTATAAGAACGCTGTGTATGCACTTTTGCAGTTCGATGTGATTCCCACCGAAGAAGCGAAAGCACAACTGCTCGAAGCGGGTATTACGTTAATTAGTTATGTCCCCAATTTCGCATGGATTTCAGAAATAAATCCCTCGTTGACTCCACAAGACCTGATACAACTCGATGTTCGAAACATCACCAAAATTCAAAGCGAATGGAAAACCTCAACGGCACTGCGAACCGGGAAGATCCCTTCGTATGCCGGGTCGAAAAGTATGGTCACCGCACGTCTTTTGTTCCAAAAAAACAGTGATTCCTCAGATTGGAACCCAATAATTGACCGCTTGGGCTTGAACGTTATAGAAACGAACGGAGACCGCCACTGGATGCTTGTAGAAAGTGCTCTTTCTCAGCTAATTGCGTTTGCAGAACATCCATTGGTGCATTACATTGAACTGGGCGATGCTCCTGTTGAAAACGAAGGGATTCTTGACGAAAGCGAACGCAGTATAAGCACCTATATCTCTCGTAACCCGGGAAAAAATTATTTCTTCGACGGAACGGGTGTGAAAATCGGTGTTGACGAAGGTGGCATCGTAGACACGCTCCAAAATCCCAATTTCCGAAGTCGCATCGACCGCAGTGATGAATCAGGAACGAGTGTAAGTGGGCACAAAACAGGTGTAAGTACGCGTATGGCAGGTGCAGGAAATCTCGATCCAACCGAAGAAGGAACGGCTTTCGGCGCGGAATTGTACTCGGGCGGTTTGGACAATTATCAAGCAGCAACAGATGGCATTACGATTATCAATCGATCTTACGGATGGGGCTGTTCCAGCTCTTCGGAAACGTACAACTCAAGTTCGGAAACATACGACAATGCGATTCGAACCAACCCCTCCTTCATAATTTCTCACTCTGCTGGAAATGCTGGAAGCTCAGAATGTTATGCTGGGTCAATGGGTTGGGGAAATATTACGGGTTTACCGAAAATGGCGAAGAACATCTTTGCTGTTGGTGCTTCGGGAAGCGATGGAACCCTCACTGGATTTAGTAGCAGGGGACCAGCGAAAGACGGACGAATTTTACCAAACATCGTTGCGCCTGGTGGCGGCGGTACTTCACATGCTTCTCCCAATTTATCGGGTGTTTATGGACAATTGAATCAAGCCTATCGCTTTCATAACGGTGGAGCGATTCCAAACTCAGGACTTCTCAAAGCCATATTATTGAACGCTGCTGACGATATGCTCAATCCTGGTCCTGACTTTAAAACGGGGTATGGACACGTAAATGCACGCCGCGCTTATGAAGTAATCCGACAAAATCAATTTGAAACCGGAACCGCCATCCAAGGAAGTACAAACGTCCATTCTATCACTGTTCCTGCCAATGTCAAAGAAATCAAAGTGATGGTCTATTGGGTTGATTGGGAAGCAACACCTGGAATCGTTACACGTGCATTGGTAAATGATCTGGATATGGTTTTGCAAGATCCCAATGCCGTTGACTATTATCCGTGGGTGTTGAACCCAACCTTTGATTCAATTTCGCTAAATGACCCTGCTGTGAGGGCCGTGGACACACTTAACAACGCGGAACAAGTGACGATTGCAAATCCCGTTTCTGGAACCTATCAAGTGTCCGTTACTGGAAGCATCGTGCCCCAGGGACCACAACCGTATTTTGTGACGTACGACTTCATTTTTGACGAACTATTCGTAACGCATCCGCACGGAGGTGAAAAACTTGTTCCTGGAGAAACCGAACGTATTCGTTGGGATGCGTGTGATAGCACATTAAGCTTCGACCTTTCGTACAGTCTCGACAATGGTTCGTCGTGGAACTTGATTGCTACGGGTGTTTCTCCCGATAGTCGCTACCTCGATTGGACCGTACCCGCTGCAATAACCAAGAACGCTTTGATTAAAGTAACACGTGGACAAACCATCGGCGAAAGTGATACTACATTTAGCATTCTAGATCAGCCAACAAACCTCGAATTGGTTTGGAGTTGCGCAGATTCCTCCCTTTTTCTTTGGGACCCGTTTCCAAATGCAGATGGCTATGTCGTCTATCGAATTGTTGGTGACTACATGGACTCCGTGGCGTATACAAGTTCGAATTCTATCATTCTTAATGGTCTTTCGTTGTCTGAAATGGAGTATGTTTCTATTGCAGCAGTTCAAAATGGGGTGACAGGTCGTAGAATTCTCGCCTTGGAGCGACCACCTTCAGCGCTAAATTGCGTTCAAAATAACGTCGGATCATTGGAAATCGTGCAACCTGGTATTGATTTTCTTCCTTCCTGTATGGCTGGTGCAAACAGTACATTAAGCCTTATCGTTCGAAATTGGGGCGTGAACGCTGTTGGTACCATTCCTGTAGCATACCGTCTCAATGGAGGAGCCATCTACTACGACACCATTTTTTCAAATCTAGCCTCTGGTGCTGATTATGAATTGACATTTGCTACACCGCCCAATTTTACTTTAGGGTTGAATAATTTGGAAGTTTGGACGGCTTTTCCTTCTGACAGTGATCTAACGAATGACACCATTGCTGCTACGGTAAAAGTGTACTCTAGCACCTCAAGCAATCCAAATATCTCTGAAAATTTCGACACTTTTTCAACGTGCAGCACAGCCTGGGATTGCGAACTCGTGAGCTGCGCCATGCAAAACGGTTGGTACAATCCGCCAAACGGTCAGGCAGATGACATCGATTGGAGAACTCATTCTGGGGCAACAGGAACGGCAAATACGGGACCTTCCACAGATCATACTTCAGGAACGGGGAATTACCTTTATTTAGAAACGTCCGGACCATGTGTTTATAGCACAGCCCGCTTGCACTCGCCGTGTTTTGATTTAGCTGGTATCAATTCGGCGGAGTTGTCTTTTTGGTATCATGCGTATGGTAGTTCGATCGGTTCGTTGCACGTTGATGCAATAGCAGATGGCGAATTTTTTGAGGACATCACGACACCTGTCGTGGGTGATCAAGGTGATCAGTGGACGCAAATGCTAGTAGATTTGTCCGCATTTTCAGGAAAACAAGTTGTTGTGATAATTCGAGGCATCACTGGTGGAAGTTTTTACGGCGATCTCGCTATTGACGATATCAACATCAACACGGGGCCGATTGCGTCTTTTTCAAGTACACAAACACAATTGTGCAGTGGTCAAAACGTGATACTGAACAATACAAGTTCTTACGGCAACAACTACGAATGGAGTTTTTCACCTAATACGGTGACTTATATCGCAGGAACGAACAGCAATTCCATTCATCCGCAAGTCAATTTTACGAACTCAGGTAGCTACACCGTCCAATTGATTACTACAAATACCTTCGGTGCTGACACGTCTATTTTCGTTGACTACTTGAATGTTTGGTCGGGAACGCCAGCTATTTTTAGTGCCACCGATTTTTGTGAGTCCGATTCAGTGATCGTAACTACCAACAATAATGGTGTTGCCGTGGATTATTTGCTCAACGGAGTTGTCCAAAGTACGACAACGAATGGTTCATATTATTATCCGAATGCCGCTAACGGAGACACCTTGTCACTCATATATACGGTAAATAACAACTGTATTCTTTCCTCGAACGAAGTCATCATTTCCATTGGAACGGTGAATGCGGTTGCTGTTCAGAACGGTCTGCAGTTAGAAACGACAACTTCTGGTACGCAATACCAATGGATCGATTGTGGAAACAGCAATGCCTCGATTTCTGGAGCAACCAATGCCATTTTCACTCCAACAGCAGACGGTGAATATGCGGTAATCGTGACGGAAAACAACTGCTCCGACACATCCGATTGTTTGGTGTTTAGCACCCTTTCGCTAGAAGAAAACGGATCTTCTTTTGTACAAATTCACCCCAACCCCACCACGGGCATTCTACACATAACTCCTGAGAATACTTCTGGTGAATTGACCGTGGAAGTCTATGATGCCATCGGACAACGCGTAACAAGTGCGTCATTTGCTGCTTCAGAACCTATCCATGTAACGATCAATGGGGCATCTGGAATGTACGCGGTTGTTGTGAAAGATACCTTTGGACAATCCGCTGTTATTCCCGTGATTAAGCAATGATCGAGCAAATAAACTCTGAAAGGAAAATCGCCTTTTTCTTTTTGAGCATTTTTTGGGGTGTTCTCACTTTCGCGTGTCAATCAAAGGATACTAAATCGCTCCCAATTGCAGAAAAGGAAACAGCTAATTAGCAAATCCTGTTAAATCCTTATCTTGTACCATTGAACCCTACACCAAAAACTTGAAGCATTCCATTTTCGTTTTATTCCTTTTCGGATACTGCCTCGCATTCACGCAAGAGGAAACACCCCCCGTCTTTGATAGTTTGGTTCAGGCGCACAAATTGGACTCACTGCAATCAAAATATGGTTTTGAAAAAACAGTTCCCGAGCGCTACAAACTCTCATTTTACACGGCCCTATCGCATTATCCAGCGTTGGACAGCACAACCATAACGTTTAAAGAAGCACGTATTAAAACAACTTTAAATGCCCGTCCCACCATGGGTTCTCTTTTGTTTCGGAAACGGGACAAGCGCGCATACGTGATTCGCGTCAACGCACAAGACAAAGACAGCTTGATTTTATTAACTGAGGTTCCGTTTAACAGTCAAATTGGGCTTTTTGGTCATGAGCTTGCGCATTTTTCCGACTATCATACGCGGTCATTTGGCCAAGTGTTGGGTCGTCTTTTCGCGTATAGCTCGCTGAAAGGAAAAACAAAATATGAAAAGGAAATCGACTCGATGACCGTACAAGTGGGGCTTGGATGGCAACTCTACGCCTGGTCCTATTACGTTTTGTTTGAATCCAACGGAAGTGTGGCATACAAAGCATACAAACGCACCGTGTATCTCAAACCAGAAGAAATTGCTGCGATGCTGGAAGGCCTTAAATAAAATGCCGCGATTAACGGACCTTTAAAACTTAAACGTCACACCTCCTAATGCCTGGAATTGCTGTACAGGCGCATTGTACCAACGCATGTATTGTTGTGATGCGAAGTTATTGAACTGCACGAATGCTGAAATTCGATTGTTGTAACGGTATTCCACACCCAGATTGGCATCCGCGATGAAGCCTAACTCTTTAATGTATTGACCGTTCTCAAGTGTTACACCTTCGCCATCTTCGTAGACCAACGCACGTCTTCCTTGTTCCAAATCAAGATCAATGTTGAACAAGAATTTATCGAACAAGTTGTACGATCCACGCACGATGAATTGCAATTGCGGCAAGTTCCACGCATAACTATTGCTCAACAAAGAATAAGAGTTAAAACGCCCGATTCCATCAATTTTCAATTTTTCGGTCATTTGGTAGGAAATCGCCCCTTCAAAAGTGGTCACATTCATTGTATCGTAGATCACACCAAATGCGTTGCGTGGTGAAAAGAGTGTATCCGTCACAAAAAGTGCTTTGTTTTTGATATTGGCAAAGCTCGCGCTCAAGTTAAACCCAATGCGTTTCGACAAGGATCCTTTGATTCCTGCGTACAAGTTAATCGCCTTGTTTTCATTTCGCAATTGCACGTTTGGAATTAAAAATTCGTTATCCCCTGTTAGTGACTTGAAGGTCGTTTGCGTCATGCCCCCATTCAATCCTGCGTAAGGAATAAAGATGTCATTGAACATGCTGTATTTGATCTCCAAATCTGGATAAATGTGTGCCCGCAAACCATCGTGCGCATTCAACACCAAATTCAATCCGACTTTCGCTTTGAAACGATCGTCCTTCAGGTGTGTAACAATCGTTGGGTGCAAACTAATAATCGTGTTGTTACTTACGAGACCACTATCCAACGCGGTCAAATTCGTGTCACCAACGGTGCCATATTTGTAGCCATTGTATAGAATATTAACATCGGCAGCATACGTTTCAGAGCCTGTTTTGTATTTCCAGTTCGTACGAATTCCAAAGAAGTTTTCACGTGCTCTCCAATCCGAACGTTCTTCTGCTGTTGGTTTTCGAGAGAGATAGTTGTTGTATTCCAGACCCAGCTTGTAGTTCAATTTCGCAGTGTCTTTGATATGTGAAGCAAAGGTTCCTGACATTCCAAAATCGCTATACCGTTGACGAATACTGTCTTTGATAAACGTGGAATCATCTGGAATCGCGTAATAATGCAGTCCTTGATTGCGGTAATGAATGTCTCCACGCACATCGTAACGTTTCTCGTTGATTCCACCGTAAACATTCACTCCTGTGCGATCAAATTGTGCCGGCGCGTATCCCGAAATATTTCCAAACGAACTTAAATGCTTCACATGCGCTCCATACAAGAAACGACGTGAACGATCCGAATCGTAATAAAACTCTCCCAAAGGCATCAACTCGGTTCCAACTCCTACTTTGACGTACGAATTGTACAATTTTGGCAATACATCTTTGATATTAATCGCCGCTGGGTCGATCATCCCAATTTCTGTCTCGGTTTCATGTTGCAATTGCAACAAGGGGTAATTTACTGCAGCCGTCGCAATATTTGTGTCGATAATTTGCGGTGCCACCATCATCTTGTGTGCTTTTTCCACAAAGCGTTCCCCCGTTACAATAATTACGGTTCCCTCCTGCGCCATTGCTGAAGCACCAACAAACAATACGCCTAGGGTCAATATGATTTTTCTAATTTCCATCGCCGTCTCCTATTTCAATTGTTCGCTGTCCACCTTCTTCAATCTCTTTTGGTGCATCTTTTAGTTGCATTAATTCGTCCCAAAGCATGTTTGCCTCGTCAATAATACCATCATCCTGCACGGAATAATGTTGTAGAATGGACTGCAAATCGCGTTCTGCCTGGAACAGGTTGTCTTGCGCCATGTACACTTTCGAACGCAACATAATTCCTTTCGCCACCCAATAATTGTACTGTGGCTTCATTTTCAACAAACTCTCAATTCCAGCGAGTGTTGCACCAAGATCCCCCTGATTGAAACTAATTTCGCACAAAAGGAACCGGGCTTCTGCGGCTCGAATCGTCGTGAGATTATCCCGCATCCAGATTAACGATGCACGGGCATCCATAAAATGTCCCTGATTGTAACTAGACTTCGCTCGGATATAATGTGCTTCTGCAATCACTTCGCTTGGATGTGCATTGTCTTTCAATACCTTGTCAGCATACAACGCTGCATTTTGCCAATTTTCCAATTTATAGTGACAAACCATCAAGCGCAATTTCGCATTGGAGAGGTTTTCGGGATCGTGTGAAATCTGTTCAATGCGTTTATAATACGGCACTGCTTCGATGTAGTTGTCCTGATTGTAGAGGTAGCTTGCCACACGACTCGCAGAGAATTCGGTATACAGGTTGTTTGGACTTTCCAACAACTCGCGATAGATCGCTATTCCAGTAGATTCATCACCCAAAGTGAAATGACAGTCTGCTAGATAGAATCGAATTTCATCTTTGAACTTTCCGTTCGGGTACTTTTGAATGTACGTTTCCAATTTCGGTACGGCTTTTTGATAGCGTTGCTGAACGCTTAACGTGCTGTCGAAATACGCTTGTACTGCAGGAATGTAATACAAGTTTTCTTTCTCGTCCTGAGAAATGTCGAAGCAAGAGTAGCGCACCAAACCATCAATTTTATCCAATTGATTGCTGGCCGTATACAGTTCCTTCAAAGCGTTGGCAACATTCGAACACGTTTGTTGATCACTGCCGTATTTTGCCATGATATCGAGGTACTCTTGCTCAGCCTGTGCCGTTTTTCCCTGTTTGAAATGGATGTCGGCAATGTTCATTTTTGCATCCACGACATCTGCTGAGGCGGGATAATCCAAGACAATTTTGTTGTAATAAAACAATGCCTTGTCATATTGCTCTTTCGACTTGTACGTTTGCGCTACTTGAATGATGGATGCGCGTTTGTATTTTGATTCTGGATAGTTGTTAATGATGTCCAGAAGATTGGTGATTTTTTCCTGAGCCTTGCCTTCTGAATATCCGTACGTTATCGCCATATAGTACAACGCCTGATCGTCATAACCTTCGTGCAGAGCAAATGCTTTCTTGTAGTTATTGATCGCTTCAAGGTTGTCTTTCGTAATAAAGTAACCATCTGCGATTCGCATATAAGCATCTGCCTTTTTCTTCGAATTGTTTGGGTTTGATTGTACAAATAAACCAAACGATGCAATGGCTTTGTTAAGTTCTCCTGCGCGTTTTTGCTCCCAACTTTTATAGGAAGGTGTTCCACGGTCGTATTTTTGCAATTCCGTAAAAGCCAATTCTGCTTTGTTCCAATAGCAATAGCCCAAACTGTATTTTGCTTCAGATTTCAGGCCATTTGAAACACTTGGCATTCCCCCGAATTTCGTAAATCCTTGAATGGCTTTATCAAACATTGCGTTGGCAGGTTTCTCAAGTCCAATTCGATAATACGCATCCGCTGTCCAATACACGGCTTGTCCAGACACCCCTGGATCAATTGGGTATTTGTCCACGTTATTAAAAGATGCGATGGCGCCGCTATAATCTTTGCGTTGAAAACGACTTACCCCCTGATTGAAACAAATGAGTTGGTACGCTTGTTTCAATTTGATATCCTTGTTCGGCAGTTTGTCCAAAGAGGCAAGTGCTTTATCGTAATTATTGGTGCTCAGATATACGTTTACCAGGTATTGATAAATGTCGTCTTTCCGCTGTGAATTGGGGTAGCGATTCAAGTACAATTCGAATGCCTCTACAGCCTCATCATACGGGTTGATATCCAGTTGATACGACAAAATCGCGTAATTGAACAACGCATCTTCCTGTACCAAAGGATCTGCTTCGATAAATGCTGCTCCTTCAAAAGCCGAACGTGCTGAAACTTTATTGTTCAATTTGAGCATACATTCACCAATATGGTAATAGGCCACTTGCGCCAAACTGTCTTCTTCGGTTGTGACACGATCAAACATTCCTACTGCCTGATCGTAGTGAAAACTGCGATAATAAGCATATCCCAGACGGTAATCTTCTTCCCGCGTTGTTTTCGTTGTCTTGTTGTATTTTTCTAAATACGGCACCGCTTCGTCGTACTTTCCAGTACGATAATAGGCATCTCCAATTAACAAACTGATGTCTTTATCGTCGAGAACACCGTCATCACCCGAGATTTTTTTGGCGTATTTGGTCACTTCTTCGTATTTCCCCTGGAGGTAATAGATCTGTGCGATATAATACGGAACCAATTTCCCGAACTTCTCGTCGTTTTCCAGTTTAAGGAATCCTTCCAGCGCCAATTGGTATTGTTTGTTGCTATAAGCGATGTGCGAATAATAGTACTGGGCAGGTGCAGCATATTGCGACGTTCCATCCTTGATTTCTACAAAGGCGCTTCGGGCCGCATCCAAATGATCTTCTTTAAAATTGGCGTATCCAAGTTTGAAATAAAATTCATCCCGATCCGCTTCATTGATGTCCTGAACACTCAATTTATCGAACCAAGCGAGGGCATCGTCGTATTTTTTGCGGTAATAGTAATGCTTCCCAAGTCGGAAATAGATATCAGTTCTGTAAATGCTTTCTGGATAATCCTTAAGAAAATTGAGCAGCAGCATTTCCGCATCGTTGTGGTACAATTGCAAAGCAGAAATGGCTTCATAATACGCTGCTTTGACAAACATCGGGTCATTTACTTCGGGATAACCGTCCATAAACACGCGAAATTCCTTGCGCGCGGCTCCGTATTGCTCCTTTTCATAGAGCTCTTCGGCACGATAAAAATTTTCGTAATCGCTGTTGTACTTTTCTGAAGTCTGTGCGGAAACTTGAAAAGAAAGAAGGAATGATATTGCAAAAAGCAATTTATTCATGGGTGCTGCTTTTTTAAACAAGTAAAATTACTTTACTCGCTGTGGGGTTTGGAGAGACCTGTTAAAAGTTTTAAACGCGAATCTGTTAAGATTATTTTGAGGGTATAGGGCAAATTCCATACCGAAATTCACACTTTTACAATTAAATACTCCCCTCGTGAGCAATGTAATCGAAATTAAGAACGGCATCATTCATCAGAACAATGCCCCTGTGCTTTCCAACGTCAACGTTGAAATGCACAACAACGAGTTTGTTTATCTGATTGGGCGAACGGGAAGTGGAAAAAGCAGCCTCCTAAAAACCTTGTATGGCGAGTTACGCCTGAGCGAAGGAACAGGAAATGTGGCGGGGTTTGACCTGAATACTTTGCGAAAGAAAGACATTCCGAATTTGCGACGGTCGATTGGAATTGTGTTTCAGGATTTTCAATTGTTAACCGATCGCTCCGTACTTCAAAATCTTCGGTTTGTGATGGGAGCTTCTGGCTGGAAGGATAAAAAAGCAATGGACAAACGTGCGAAGGAAGTGCTGCAACTTGTAGGAGTTGAACAAAAAATCAACGCGATGCCCTTTGCGCTTTCAGGGGGAGAACAACAACGTGTGGCGATTGCACGCGCTTTAATTAACGATCCTAAATTGATTTTGGCGGATGAGCCTACGGGGAATCTCGATCCAGAAACTTCAGAAGAAATTATGCGTTTGTTGCTTGCAATTATCAAGGAAAAACAAACCGCGATTCTTATGGCCACACATGATATGTCGATGGTAGAAAAGTACCCTGGTCGCATTCTACGCGTGGAAAATGGCGGCGTTCGTGAAGTAAATACCCTGCAACAATTCGATCCGTTTACGCCTTTTAGCGCCGAATAATCTGTTGTTTTACAGTGTGTAAACACCCTCCTATTTTAAAAATACTTGTTAATTAATTAAAGACAACCGAAGAACTCCCGTATCTTAGTCTTACAAACTGTACAAATGCAAGCTACTAACAATCCATCATTAGCACCTTTTGCCTGTCAATACACCTCACAAGTTCCTGAATTGCTGACACGGCTTGAGTGCTCGTTAGCCATCAC
>JBNKGN010000039.1:0-15720 GCA_050289845.1 Crocinitomicaceae bacterium
AACTCTCCTCTCAGGATATCCGCGCCATTGAGCACGGACAAACAAGTTTTCATTACAAAGGAATTTGGGCGCGTGTTAATGGCCTACGTTACCAACTCAATAATGCGTCGGATCCTAACGGGCATTCGTTTTTGCAACGTCTCGAGTATTGGAGAACAGCTGCACAAATCATTGAATCCAATTGGGTATTTGGCATTGGCGGAGGTGATGTTCAGGATGCTTTCAATGCAAAGTACGAGGCGAACCAATCGCTGCTTACGGAGGAGCACAGGGATCGAGGACACAATATGTACTTAACCGCCTTACTTTCTTTCGGAGTATTGGGCTTGTTTTTGTTACTTCTATCGCATTTCCACTACTTACAAATCCAATTTAAAGACGGAAATCTTGTGGGGCTGGCCTTTGTTATAATCATGCTCATTTCCTATCTGGTCGAAGATACCCTTGAAACGCAATCGGGAATTACCTTCTTCGGTTTGTTCTATGGTCTCTACATTGTTCCAAGGAAAAAACGCGAGAAAACCTGATTTTTCCGCAAAGTAAGTGTAATTTTGCGTGGGATGAAATCTGCCTTAGTTCAGGGAGATACCTTTAAACCCACAGGTTATGGGATTTAACTTAACGAAAGACTTCTTACTTCTCGTTTCGGATGCTATCGAAGCGAACGATTTAAAGTGGTTGCAGGAAAACGCTTTCGAACTTCATGACGCAGATATTGCTGCAATCATTGACGAGTTAAATCAAGAGGACGCAGCTGCATTTTATCATTTGCTTGATGAAGACATCCGCGCTGATATCCTCGCCGAATTGGATGATGATGCCCGTGAACAACTCATCAGTTCCTTTTCTTCACAGGAAATTGCCGAACAGTTGGAGAACATGGACTCCGACGACGCGGCCGACCTTATTGCCGATCTTCCACGCGAACAAATCGAAGAGGTCATCTCACACATTAAAGATGGTGAAGCCGCGGACGATATTGTCGACCTTCTGAATTACGAAGAAGATACGGCGGGTGGTTTGATGCAGAAGGAGTTCATCAAAGCGAAAGTTGATTGGCCCGTAAACCGCTGTGTTATTGAATTGCGGCGCCAAGCCGAAGATGTGGAAAAAGTCTTTACCATATATGTCGTTGATGATCACGACAAACTGCTGGGATTCCTTTCGCTAAAACGATTGCTTTTCGCAAGCCCCACCACAAAAATTGGTGACTTGTACCAGGATAAAAACATGATTTCGGTTAAAACCAGTGACGACGACGAATACGTTGCACGAATCATGCAGAAATACGACCTTGTCTCTGTACCTGTTGTTGATTTGAACAACAAACTCGTTGGACGAATTACCATTGATGACGTCGTCGATGTGATTCTCGAAGAAGCGGAAAAAGACATGCAACTCGCTTCGGGGATTTCCGAAAAAATTGAATCTAGTTCAAGTGTTTGGCGTATTTCTCGTGCACGTTTGCCCTGGTTGGTGATTGGCTTGCTTGGTGGAATCCTTGGAGCTCAGGTAATTTCAGGCTTTGAGGGAGGTATTAGCGCCGTTCCTGCATTAGCGTTTTTCATTCCACTGATTACGGCAATGGGTGGAAATGTTGGAGTACAATCCTCTGCTATTGTTGTGCAATCCCTGGCAAAAGGCAACGATCAGTTTGGTTCCATTATTAAGAAAATAGCGAAAGAAGCCCTCGTGGGAGTCGTAAATGGATTGCTCCTCTCGGCTATCGTTTATGGGTTTGCTTTCGTATTCGACAGTGCAACTCTCGGAGTGGTGGTAAGCCTTTCACTTTTCACCGTAATTATTTTCGCTGCGGTCTTCGGAACCTTAATTCCACTTCTACTCCATCGCTATAAAATTGACCCTGCACTGGCAACCGGACCGTTTATCACTACTTTAAACGACGTCCTTGGTTTGTTCATATACTTAACCATCGGAATGCTAATGTACGGATTGTGATGAAAGTTGTTTTCCTAGATACCGTCCATGAAATCCTTTGGCAACGTCTAAGTGACGCTGGGTTCGCTTGTTTCGATGCCACTCAATTGACCAGGGAGGAATGTCAAAAGGCAATTGCCGACGCACATGGTTTGGTGATTCGTTCGCGTTTTCCGATGAATGCCTCGTTTTTGCAATACGCTCCCGATCTTCAATTCATTGCACGATCTGGTGCTGGCATGGAAAACATTGACGAAACGTATTGTTCGCAGCGGGGGATCCAATGTTTCAATGCTCCTGAAGGCAATCGTAATGCCGTGGGAGAACACGCATTAGGAATGCTCCTATCGCTATTCAACCGCTTGCACATCGCCGATGCAGAAGTCAGAAGTGGTCAATGGCGCAGAGAAGAAAATCGTGGGGTGGAGCTAGACGGAAAAACCGTAGGTATTATTGGTTTTGGAAACAACGGAAGTGCCTTCGCCAAAAAATTGCGCGGATTTGAAGTCGAAGTGCTGGCCTACGATAAATACAAGCAAGGTTTCGGTGATTCCTTCGTGAAAGAAAGCACCTTGGCAGATCTCTTTGAAAAAGCAGATATCATTAGTTTTCACATTCCACAAAACGAAGAAACGCTCTTCCTTGGGAACTCGGAATTTTTCGCGGCATTTCGCAAATCCATCTATGTCATTAATTTGTCCCGCGGGAAAATTGTTGAAACGAAAGCGCTTATGGAAGGAATTGCCTCAGGAAAAATACTAGGCGCTTGTTTGGATGTTCTTGAATACGAAAAAGCCAGCTTCGAGTCGTTTTTTGACCAACATCTTGATCCAACATTCACCTCATTGCTGCAATCGAAAAAAGTGCTTCTCTCCCCACACGTCGGTGGATGGACGCAGGAAAGTTATTACAAATTGAGTGATGTACTTGCCGATAAGATCCTCGCTGCCTATCCTTGATCCAACTTGCGTAATTCGCAAACACGCCTTCCTTTACTGCGGAATCCCATAATTTATTAAGGAACAAAAAGTGTATTTTCGTTCACAAACATCATTGCCATGCGCATACTAATTACAGGAGCTACGGGATTTTTAGGCTATCGTACTTTAGAACGATTCGTAGAAGACGATCGTATCGAGCATATCATCGCTTCTGGACGTCAATTGCGCACTTCGCATACGGTCGATCATCCCAAAGTACACTACGTTCTGGGCAATTTGAACGATCCCGACTATATTGATAAAATCACGCAGAACATAGACCAAATCGTTCATGCAGCAGCACTATCTTCCCCCTGGGGAACGCCCGAGTCTTTTCATCAGGCAAACGTACTCCCCCAACAACTATTGATTGACGCCGCTAAGAAAAAAAACATTCGACGCTTCGTTTATGTCTCAACACCGAGTTTGTACTTCGAACCGAAAGACACCTTCAACATCAAAGAATCCGATCCACTTCCCAAAAAGTTCATCAATCAATATGCTGCAACAAAACGTGCTGCTGAATTATTGCTGGAACAATCAGGCATTCCCTTTATCGCCATTCGCCCACGCGCTTTAACTGGACGTGGAGATACCGTAATTATGCCACGGTTGATCCGCGCCTATGAAGAAGGACGCTTGAAAATCATCGGGACAGGTAAAAATATCGCTGATCTGACTTCGGTATCCAACGTTGCCGAGGCGCTTTTGCTCGCACTCTTTGCAGAAGACAAAGCCCTGAATGAAATCTATAACATTTCGAATGGTGCTCCCGTTGTTTTATGGGATGCCATCGCTGACGTACTGACAAAACTAGGCCACCAACCGCCTCAAAAGAAAGTCCCATACCCTGTTGTGAAAAAGATCGCCCAAATCATGGAACTGAAATCAAAATGGACGAATGGCAATGAACCTGCACTTACCGTTTATGGCGTTGGAACCTTGTCTAAATCGTTCACTATGGATATTAGCAAAGCCAAGAACCTCCTGGGATACACCCCAAAAATGACGACCGAAGAAGCCATTAACGAATTTGTAGCATGGTACAAAAAACAATGAAAACAACGAAACTACATCTGAACTACGCTGGACATTGCCTTGCCAAAGAGCATCACGCGATTCGCGGTGGCCGCAGGGAAACAATTAAGTTTCACTCCTTGTGGGGATTAATAGAACATCCTGAAAAAGGACTTATTCTCTACGACACGGGGTACTCCGAACGTTTTTTCGAAGCCACCAAACGCTAT
Organism: Crocinitomicaceae bacterium; assembly: GCA_050289845.1. Taxonomy (GTDB): domain Bacteria; phylum Bacteroidota; class Bacteroidia; order Flavobacteriales_D; family Crocinitomicaceae; genus UBA4466. Next base: position 4,166 of record JBNKGN010000039.1, read on the forward strand.
CCAAATAAAATTTACGGCAAAGTAACCAAGGTTGTTTTTTCTTCGGAAGAAGCCATTTCGGCACAATTGCAGCAAGCGAATATCGATCCCTCTTCCATTGAACATGTAATTATAACGCATTTTCATGGGGACCACACTGCGGGAATGCTTGATTTTCCCAATGCGCAATTCTACGTTTCTAAAGCGGCGCTTTCACAAGCACTTTCTGTTCCCAAAGAACTCGCGTTCTCCAAAGGAATTTTGAAACCCTTTCTTCCGGATAATTTGGAATCACGTTGTGTTTTCATCGACAACGCACCACAAATCATCGATCCTATACTCGGCGTGCAATACGATCTATTCGGAGACAACTCACTCTTAGCCGTAATGCTTCCTGGGCACGCACGTGGACAATTCGGCATACGGCTTACAACGAATAAGAAGGAGTACTTCCTGATTGCGGATGCTTGTTGGCTTAAGAAATCCTACGAAGAAAATGTGCTCCCCCATCCTGTTGTTCGCCTGTTCTTCGATTCCTGGAAAGACTTTAAATCCAGCTTGAAAAAAATACACCACTTTCACAAAGAACACCCAAACGTGCTTATTGTTCCCACCCACTGTTCGGAAACTACGAATGCTCTTGTGCAACCAAAAATCGACTGGAATGCGCTTTAAATGGACAATCATCACCGGTTTATTGGCCTTAAAGTGGAACAAATGGCGCTACGCAAACAGGAAAGATGTATTGCAACAAAAACGTTGGAAATCACTTCAGCCAACCCTAAAAAAATCGGATTTTTACAGTGAATTGGCGTTTCATTCAGCACCGATCGACGCGTATCCATTGATCAACAAAGCAGGATTTATGGAGCATTTCGACGCGATAAACACTTGTGGAATTCAAAAAAAACAGGCCTTCGATATCGCAATAAAAGCCGAGAATTCCCGTGATTTCAGCGCGACAATTAATGGAATCACCATCGGACTCTCCTCAGGAACGAGTGGCAATCGGGGAATTTTTCTCGCCTCCGAAAAAGAACGGGCACAATGGGTATCTTGCGTACTCGATCGTGTGATTGGATTCTCTCTAAAACCACGAAAAGTAGCCTTCTTTCTGAGAGCGAACAGTAATCTTTATGATTCCGTAAAATCCAAAGTATTGCAATTCCAGTTCTTCGATTTGATGCAAAGTTTCGACGGGCACATCGCCTATCTCAACAATTTTCAACCCGACATTTTGGTCGCACCCGCGAGTGCATTACAACTATTGGCAAAAGCAGCGGATTCGGGTCGCTTAAAAATAGTTCCAACGAAAATTATTTCTGTTGCGGAAGTTTTATATCCAGAGGACAAAAAACGTCTTGAAGCTACTTTCGACCAAACCATTCATCAAGTGTATCAATGTACTGAGGGCATGCTGGCGACTACGTGCTCACACGGAACGCTGCATTTTAATGAAGACTTTATTCACATCGAAAAAAAATACATCGATGCCGAAAAAACGCGCTTTCACCCAATCATCACCGACCTTATTCGCTCTTCGCAACCCGTAATCCGCTACGAATTAAACGATATCATCACAGAACTTCCAAAATGCTCATGCGGGAGTGAATTCCTTGCAATCGCTCAAATCGAAGGACGCTCAGACGATATTCTTGTTTTTCAAGATGCACATCAAAAAGAAAAACGCCTCTTTCCCGATTATTTCCGGCGGGCAATCATCCTCGCAAGCGATCGCATCGAAAATTATCAAGTCGTACAAACCGACGCCAATCGCATTGAACTGTACACGGACAACGATCAGGCAAAAGCAATTACAGCGCTAGAACAACTATTGGACTCGCATGAAATTTCAGGCGTGACCATTGAAACCGTAGCGCAATTGAATCAAGAAAAAGGAACCAAACTAAGACGCATACGAAATGATTACGAACCGACCACTTAAAATCGTCGCGATGGGAACGTACCTTCCCCAGCTGAAAACTTCTGAAGCAATCGAAAAGGCGCATAACATTCCTTTGGGATGGGCCGAAAAGTATTCGGGGGTTCGTCAACGCCATCATGTCACCAACGAAACCAATGGCATTATGGGAGCCAAAGCAGCCGATCGTGCTTTAAAAAATGCAGGGCTAAAACTTTCCGATGTTGACTTAATAATTTCAGCAGGTGGCACTTTCGATTATCCACTTCCCAATCAAGCAAGTGTAATCAAAAGAGAAATGAAAGACGGACTAAAAACGAATGTCCCAGCAATTGATCTTGATGCGACCTGTTTGAGTTTTGTGGTAGCACTCGATTTTGCCTCTCGTATGTTGAATGCAGAAATGAAACGAATCTTGATTGTTACGGCGGAAATCGCATCGAAAGGATTGAACCCTGAGAACTGGGAAACCACGACGCTCTTCGGTGACGGAGCCGCTGCAGCAATTGTAGCATACGATCCAACTGGGGCATCACATGTGCTGCATTCCTTACAAAAAACTTATTCGAAAGGCGTCTATGAAGCCATGATTAAAGGAGGAGGAAATGCCTTTTTCGTGAAAGAATATCCGTACGATGTCGATTTGCATTCGTTTCAAATGAAAGGTAAGAATTTGCTTCGACTCGCTAAAAAACATGTGCCGACATTTCTCTCCGAATTGTATGCCGATCTTCCAATTCACATAGAAGAGACCACGGCGATTATTCCCCACCAGGCATCTAAAATGGGGATGCATATTTTTACAAGTATGTTCGATTTTTCACCAAATCAAGTAAAAAAGAGCCTGGAATATTACGGCAACTGTATCGCCGCATCCATTCCCTTAACATTGGCCGATTGCATTGCTTCTGGAGAGATCCAACGAGGAGACACCGTTTTGTTGAGTGGTACTTCGGCTGGATTTAGTATCGGTGGAATTCTATTGAAATACTAATCAACATCCTCTCTATTCTAACCCAACTATTGCTTGCAAGCTCTTGCGTATTTGTCACCAAGGACCAGGTACATATACCTAATAAAATACGTACTTATACCCTTGCGTTTCGAAAGGATTAAGAGTAGGTTTGTTAGCAACACGTCTTTTCGAACGCCCGTTTGAAGGAGCATTTCTGGATTGCAAGGCAGATTCAAAAAGAACATATTCACTTTGAAAAAGAACCAAAACTTCTAGTATTATGAGCGATATCACGCCTATTAAACTTCCGACACCGATTGACTGGAGCAAAAAAAGTGCTGCAGCAAAAAAACACATTACGAAAGAATTAGACAAAGTTCTCAATCGTGTCAATACCCGCCATTACATTAGTGCACTTGTCGAGGTCTGCGCTGAAACTGCTTCCCAACTCCGCAATGAAGGCGCCTCTTATTGGCAACCATACTTGATGGGGGATCATTCCCTTTCCGATTTCTTTAAACAATGGCTGACATACACGCCAACGCCAGCCGCTCCTGGTCAATATATTGAATATTGGGATTATCTCGTAAATACAAAAGACGGTTTGTTATTGGTAAACGACCCGATTTTCAAACCCTGGTTCCGAAAATTTCTTGATTTTCACGGCGATTGGATCAACAGCACCTCATCGACTTCAACTTTAAGTGAATGGATGACGTATAAAGGAACACCAGACCATCCGTTTGATATCAATGATTACGAACGTCCCGATCCCAAAAGTCCAACAGGCAGTTTCAAGTCGTTCAATCAATTTTTCCTTCGCAATTTAAAAGGTGGACAAAGACCACTTTGCACGAACAATGGTTCCCAGGCACCCATTGTAGCCCCGTGTGACGGAGGGATTTTTTACTTGAATCGTGGAAATAACAGTGAGGAAACAACGCATAAAACACATGATTTACCAGGTAAGTCTGACCAATTTGATTTGTTGGACGCGTTACCGGGTTACGGTCCCTATTTTGAAGGCGGTCCATTGCTTGATATTTTGCTTTGGTTCACAGATTACCATCATTTTCATGCACCAGTCGACGGTAAAGTGATCCATCACGGTTTGTACAGAGGCTCATACAATTACGACTTCGGCGATTACGATCCCGATGATTTCTATGCTCCTGATTTACCAGCAAGTAGCGATCAAGTTGGGTGGTACGAGAAATTGGGCAAGCACCAGCGCTATGTTTGGATCATCAATACGGAGGAATTCGGACTTGTTGCGATGATTGCCATTGGATTCTGGGGCGTTGGAAGCATTGTAAATGCACTAAAGGACAATGCGGAAATTAAAAAAGGACAATACATGGGACATTTCGGCTATGGCGGTTCTTCCATCGTGTTGGCATTCCAATCGGGATTGGACATTAACTTTAAGGTTGGATATCGTCCTGTACAAGACGCGAATCATCCTTTGCTAATGAAGGTAAGAGAATGCCTGGGATAGTCCCAGCCAATTGAAATTTTATAACTTGCAACAACATTAAATTTACTTATATGTCAAAATACGACGAAGCTTACGCGCAATTCACCAGTGAAATGAATGCCATCGGGTATCACTACCAGGAAGACAATTACCACGCCGTTCTAAAATATCTAGGACCGTCCATTCACGACAAGGATGCCGCATTGGTTGCTTGTTCTCAAGAAAAGGAACTTGCTTACATTAAATCGCACTTTCTGATCGGAAAATTGGGGCTTAAAGAAGACGATGAACGTTTGGATGCTGCTATCGAACGCACGTGTCATGCCATGGGAGAATCCAACAACAAAAAGCACCGTCCAACCTTTTATTACATCTTGATGCTGATCTTAGAGGTTGACTTTTCTGTACTGGAAAATTAACGAACGCGGAGTACGTTTCCGTAGAACAATTCTTTTCCTGAGGTAGTTTTCATCCACAGTTCGGAAACTTCGAAATTCCGTTCCGCAAAGTACAATTGCGCCAATTCTATCAAGAACCGCATTTCTACTTTCGGACTGTAGGTATTGAGAATAAGGAACCCTTTTGGATCAAGAATTTGTGCCGCATTCCCCAGAAGCTCGTCGAGTTTGTCTTCGAGCTTCCATTTTTCATTCTTGGCACCAATCCCCCAGGCAGGAGGATCCATAATGATTCCAGCGTAGCGATTTTCACGTTTCACTTCACGATTCACGAATTTCAACGCATCTTCATGTACCCATTTAATATTGAGTAATCTTGAAGTTTCCATATTTTCACGCGCCCAGGAGATCAACTGTTTCACAGAATCCACATGAATGGTTTCCGCTCCTTTGTTTTTCGCTACCAATGAAGCTGCACCCGTATACGCAAACAGATTGAGAAAATTACCGTCCTCTGGCAAGTGCTCTTTGATAAAATCCCAATTACTTCGCTGCTCTGGGAACAACCCAACGTGCTTGAACTTCGTGAGTTGCAAATTGAATCGCAATGCGCCATAACGGATTGTCCAATGATTTGGGACTTGTTTTTTTAACGCTTTCCAGGAACCCGATTGATTGCCTTTCTCAACAAATTCCCAGTGGGCTAATTTCCGCCACTCATCAAACGGTTTCACCGAACGAAAGTAGGCCTGAACCTCGGGACGAATTGTGACAATAGCTCCCCAACGTTCTAGCTTTTTTCCACCTCCAGCATCGATTAACTCGTAATCTTCCCAGCCTTCCGTATATATTTTTCGATCTTTCGTCGCTTCCATATCCTCCCCTTTTCTCCCTTCTTTCGATTTGTTTCGAAGTGGGGATTCGTGTAATTAGTGCAACTATCTTCTCGGTGATTTCTTGCGACCACCCATCATTTGCGCCATGCGCATTTGGTTTTTTGAAGGTGCCACACGTAACTGCGCTTGCATTTGGTTGATTTGATCCTTCATCATTCCTGAAGTATCCAACTTTTTTGCTTCAACGAGCAATGCCTGCGCTTCCTGACGGCGTCCTGTTTGTACACAAACACCTGCCAGATGCATTCGCGCTACCGCATTGTCCTGAGAAGTTCGCAATCCCATGGCAATTGCCTTACGCAACAACTGCTCTGAACGTGCATATCCAATTTCCTGCGCTCCTAAAACTGCTTGTAAAAACAATACATACGCGTGCTGTTTTTTAGGAAGAAACTGCGGTTGTGTAATTCGGTTGATGTATTTTTTTGCTTTTTCGGTGTTCCCCAAGCGCATTTGATTGAGCGCTAAAATCATATTTTCATTTCGGAAGAAAGAAAACCCGACAATAAACAAGGGAAGAATCATCGTTATTCCCCATCCCCAATATCCATTAGCAAAAAGTGAGTACGTTGCGAAAAGTGTTCCTGCTGCGAGTACACAGCGAATAATAAATCCAATCATAATTAGTTAATGGTTGCAATACATTTTAATTCGATAGCAATAGGCGTAGGCAGTGAATTGATCTCTACCGTTGTGCGGCATGGCAAGTTATCCTCGAAATACTCCGCGTAAATTTTATTGTAGGTGTGGAAGTCGCGCTTCATGTTTACCAAAAATACGGTAACATCCACCAACTGATCCCAACTGGACCCAGAAGCTTCAAGAATCACACGGACATTATCAAATACTGCTCGGCATTGTGCTTCAAAATCGAAGGCGATAAAATTACCGTTCTTGTCCAATTCCAATCCAGGCACCTCAGAATCAGAGGCATCTGAACCCGCAACACGTGGCCCCACACCCGATAAAAATAGGAGGTTTCCGACACGTCGCGCATGCGGATACAACCCAACAGGCTTCGGCGCTTTTTCGGTAGAAATTCTGCTTTCGTCAGACATAATTTAATTTTCCGCAAATATACGGGAAATCGTTAAAATTTCTGGTACAATTTTAGGTAACTGGGAATTCTATACATTTGTACTATGCGTAAAATTCAACTTTTTTCGTTTCTCATTTTAGCGGGGCTTCTTACAAGTTGCGTGGAAATCATCGATGACCTTACCTTGCGTTTGGATGGAAGTGGCACGTTGAAATACCATCTTAATTTGAGTTCGAGTAAAGTAAAAATCAATTCGATTTTAGCGCTCGACAGTTTGGATGGTAAAAAAGTGCCTTCGATTGCCGAAATTAAATTAAAGGTCGCGCGTATTGAAACCTTATTGGGCGAACAGCAGGGTATTACGAATGCACAGATTGAAACCGATTACGACAATTTCATCTTTCGATTGTCTTGTGATTTCGCATCGTTGAGTGAATTGCAAAGCGCGCTAAAAGCAGTCATCATTGCCGAAAATCAAAACAAACCCATTCCAGAACTCGATTACAATTGGCTTGTTTTCAATAACAATGCACTCGAGCGTTCGGTCCCGGAGTTGACCATTAAAAAATCCAAAGAAATCAACGAAGGCGACCGCGATCTGCTCCGAAACGGAAGTTATACGTCAATCACGCGATTTGAAGCCGAAGTTGATCGCTATGACAATGAAAAAGCCCAAATTTCTGCCAACCATAAAGCGGTGATGATTCGAACCGACCCATATTCACTTTCGCAGAATCCAAAATTGTTAGACAATGTGATTTATCTTAAAAAATCACAAGAATAGCGGGTTGAATTTTCGTAATTTTGATCTTTGAAAGCCGACCTTACCATTGGTGGCAAAAAATTACGATGAAATATATCGCTTTAACGACAATCTTACTCACTTTATTCACTTCTTTCGGTCAGAAATCTGAAGATTTAATTCCGCATGAAGCGAGCATGGTTTTGAGTATTAACAATGTAAATCTCCTTCAAAAAATCTCCCTGGATGAATTGGTTCAATACCGATTTATGGAAGAGTTGCATCACGACATTATGGACGGATCCACTTCGGGCTGGACGTTAAAAGATTCTGGGGTTGACTTCGATCAAAAAATGAACTTTTTCGTAGGAAAAGAAGTTGATTACGAAGTGACGGGAATGACCTTCGGTGTGGTAGATCGAGAAAAATTATTCGAAATCTTCGATGATTACGAGCCTATTGAAAGTACTGTTGATGGTGTGGAAATGTACGCTTCATACTTCAATCGCGTGGCAATCAAAGGGAATTCTGTGATTTTATTCCGAATCCAACCTTCCTACCGCGTTATTTCTGACATCACGGACTCAATCTGGTACTCGAGAGGCAATGGCTACAATTGGGACTACTACGAAGACGAAGCGCCAATTGAAGAAGAAATTATTTGGGATGACGAAAACATCGAACCCGAAGAAGAAGTGGCCATTTCGACCGAAAAGAACTATTACGAACTACTCGATTCCGTAGAGGTCGCTTTTTACGAACAATATCTGGCACAATTTACAGACGATCTATTTCTACAAGGGCGCAATTTAGTCGATGAAAACACCGACTTTAAAATGCAAATGAATGCGAACTCTGAAGGAACCTACTACGTGGACAATTCGGCGAATCTGCATTCGGAACGCGATTTTCTTTATTTGCAACAATTCTATCCGAGCATGTTTGAGCGCATCAAGCAACTTTATACGGGGAACGTTCTATCAGGAAACTTCTACATCGATGACAAAACCATCAAGTTGGATTTAACGGCAAAATACGGCGATGCTCTGGGTGAGATCTACGAAAAATTGGGATCTGCGAAATTCGACAAGCACGTGCTTCCATACATCCATCAAGACAACATTGCTTACATGACCGCCAATTTAAACCTGGAAGAAGCATACGATCTTACCATGGAAACCTGGTTGTCTGTATTAAACGCTTCGGAACGACCAGAAATGATTGGGATGGCGATGACCTTTGATGTAATGAATGAATTCGTTGACAAAGAAACGCTTTTCGACACGTACAAAGGAGGAGCATTCATGACCTACGGAGGGATTCAAAAAATTCCAATCAAGAAAATTGTGTACGAATACGACGAGGATACATTTGATTATATCGAACGCGAGGAGATGGCCGAAGAAGACATGGCGATTTTTGCCTGGGGATTTTCTACAGAACGACATGACATTGCCGACAAAATTCTCAAGTACATGTCCCGAATTTACGAACGAAAAATTGGATACTACTGGAACTCCGAAATCATCAACCATGGAGATTACTGGGAAATTACCAATGGTTTGTTTGAATCTGTTTCTTTGTTCATTATCAACAAAAATGGGGTTCTTGTCGTAACAAACGACGCGCGCCTTGCCAAAGAAAACAGCGATGGATTTGGCGGCAATGCTGTCAGTAAAAAAGCGATGAAGAAGGCAATGAAAGGAGGTAGTATTTACGCGCATGCCGATATGAATCGTGCGATTAGTGAATTGCCTCGCGAAATGTTCAGTGAACGTGATAATGAAGTGTTGGATGTTTTCCGAGAGAAATCAGGCACCGTTGAGTTGACGTCAAAAAAATCCACTCGAAAAGCGTCGGAGTACGAGGTCACTTATACTTTTGAGTCTGCCGAAGATTCTGGAAAATATATTTTGGATTTGATCAATAGTTTGTACGTTATTTCGAAGTAACGATGCGAAAAAAATTAGCGTTAATTTTTGCACTCGGGGCACTCTTTGCTGCTGTCCTGGTTTTTCGACCATGGGAAATGGAAGACAAAAATGCGCCCCGATTTTTTGATCGTTTGCCCGACGCGGATTTGATCGGAAAGGCAAACATTCTTGAATTGTCCGAAACGATTAAGAGTACGACCTATTATTACAAAATTCCATACCGCGAATTCCTCACGCGCGAATTCATTTTACAGCAAGCCAAATCGTTTGGAATTGACATTCAAAAGCCGGCCTATTTCTTCGCAAATGAAGCCGATTGGGAAGTGGATGATTTCGGCGCGATGGTTTTGGTGAAAGACAGTGCAATGGTTCGTACGGGAATGGAACGACTTTCTAAGCTTATCCCTTTCAAAGACACCACTGTATACGATCGAAAAGTCTTCAAAAATCAAGGAAGTAATTTATACATCGCCTACGGTGACGATTGGTTGATGTTGTACAACGGTAAAAATTTCAAGCGCACCTTTCACGATGTCTTATTCGCAAAACGTAACGAAATTCCTCCAAATTGGCGTGCATTCCTCAACAAAGCACAATTCAACGGATCACCAGTAGTTGCACATCTTACGACAAAAACACTCGAAGCCTACGGGATCTCTTCCGTGGATTTCCGCGTTGCGAACGACTCTACCAGTATCACTTTGAGTAGTTCCGTGCATCAAAAAGATTCCGTTTGTGTTCGTGTAAAACCCTACGGACCTTCGTATGAAATGCAAGAATTCACGCACACCCTCGTGAATTTGCATTTGGATGTATCAGCATTACGGGATCAACCCAACGATCCTATCGTAAAATTATTGAAAGATTTGGCGGCCAAAATTAGCTTTCCTGTCAACGACTTTTTAATGACCTGGAATGGAGATGTGGCGTTTCGACAAGGAGGGTTGCAATCGTATCGCGAACAATTCATTGAATCTGCACTCGACGAAAATTTCAATGTTACCGAAGTGGTGAAGTACAAAAGCATAAAAGTTCCTGGATACGCCGCCTATTTCTCCATGCGTCCGAATTATCGTGATTTTTTGAATCGATTATCGGTCAAGGGAATCCTCACAAAACCTGATCAACGTTACCGACTTTTGTTTTCGCCACCCATGGAGTTGCACAAAGAAGATTCCGCTTTCGCACTGCATACAGCGACCTATTTCCAGCGACCTTCCGTTGGGTACGAGAACAGTATAATGTTTACCCACGATAAAACGCAGTACACCTTCTATTTGGATTCAACGCAACGCAATACGTATTACTGCCGACTGCGCATTCCTTTAAAGCAAATTGTTCACGACCGATTGCCTTCCGATGACTTTTGATCATTTTTTAGCGAAAAAAGACGCCGTTCATCACCCCGTTTTGGAAAGGACGCGGCAATTGTTACTTTCCCTACATCCTGGAATGCAAGAACGCATGAAATGGAGTCTCCCGGTATACCAACTCAAGAAAAACATTGCCTATCTTGATGTACAGAAGGGACGCCCGTTGATTGGCATTAATTATGCCTACGAAAACCCGCAATTGATGCACTTATTGGAAATGGGGAATCGCACCCGTATCGGTCATTTTTATCTTGACAATTTCAACGAAGAAAAGCACGCCACCTTACTCGCCATTCTAGACATCGCCCTTGCCCACGATCTTGCGCGCTAATGTGAAACGATTCTCCTATTGGATGTTAACAGTCTCGTGTAGAAAACTAGCCACGAAAGAATTGATTTTACGATGTGAATAAGGCTATCTTGAAAGAAAAATCCGCCTATGCCACGTACATCCGATCCTACCAAAACAACCACTTCCCGAAAATCAAATTCCAAGAAAAAAGTATTTGTTTTGGACACCTCTGTGCTTTTGCACGATCACTCTTCGATCACCAATTTTGACAAGAACGACGTCGCTATTCCCATTACGGTACTGGAAGAATTGGACAAGTTTAAAATTGGGAACGACACCAAAAATTTCTCGGCACGTGAAGTCATTCGATTTATCGACAAATTGTCTATTGGCAATAGCTTACGTGAATGGATTCCTTTGGGCAAAGGTCTCGGCAATTTCAAGGTCATTCTCAATGCAGAACCAGCAGGGTTGAATGCGGAGGATATTTACGCACGTGGCAAAAACGATCATAAAATTATCAATGCAGCCCTTCATTTAAAAGAGGAG
>JBNKGN010000040.1:0-15698 GCA_050289845.1 Crocinitomicaceae bacterium
ACCAAATTGTGATCGTATGATTTCAATTTTATTCTGATTTTTTGAGTCATCTTTCTAAAAATTACGCGTTAACAGATCCTTTGATTTTTGCTACTACTTCGTCAGCAACGTTACGTGGTGCTTCTGCGTAGTGCGAGAACTCCATTGATGAGTTTGCACGACCTGAAGTAATTGTACGCAATTGTGTTACATAACCAAACATTTCTGAAAGTGGAACATCTGCTTTTACAACTTTTGCTCCTGCGCGATCGTCCATTCCTTTCATCAATCCGCGACGACGGTTCAAATCCGCTACCACGTCTCCCATGTTCTCTTCTGGAGTAACCACTTCCAATTTCATGATTGGTTCCAAAAGTACTGGGCTACATTTAGGTACTGCGTTTCTGAAGGCCATTTTCGCTGCCAATTCGAAAGACAATGCATCCGAATCCACTGGGTGGAAAGATCCGTCTTTCAATTCAACTTTCATTGCGTCGATAGAGAATCCAGCAAGTACACCTGTGTTCATTGCTTCTTTGAATCCTTTCTCAACAGATGGGATAAATTCTTTAGGAACGTTACCACCTTTAATTGAAGAAATGAATTCCAATCCTGTTTTTTCTGGATCGTCTTGTGGAGAAATCGTTACCGAAATATCCGCGAACTTACCACGTCCACCTGATTGTTTTTTGTATACTTCTTTGTGATCGATAGCAGCAGTGATATTCTCACGGTACGCTACTTGAGGAGCACCTTGATTCACCTCTACTTTGAACTCACGACGCAAACGGTCGATAATGATGTCCAAGTGAAGCTCACCCATTCCTGAAATGATCGTTTGACCTGTCTCGTGATCTGTATTCACACGGAATGTTGGATCCTCTTCAGCCAATTTATTCAAACCAGTTCCTAATTTATCAGAATCCGCTTGCGTTTTAGGCTCAATAGCAACACCGATTACAGGATCAGGGAAGTTCATCGACTCCAATACGATTGGATGCCCTTCAGCACACAACGTATCACCTGTTTTGATGTCTTTAAATCCTACAACCGCACCAATATCTCCAGCTCCTAAAACATCAATTTGGTTTTGTTTGTTCGCGTGCATTTGGAAGATACGAGAGATACGCTCTTTGTTTCCAGAACGAGAGTTGTTCACATAAGAACCGGACTCCAATTTACCAGAGTAAGCACGGATAAAACACAAACGACCTACGTAAGGATCTGTTGCAATTTTAAATGCCAATGCAGCGAAAGGCTCGTCGTAGCTTGGTTGACGTACTTCAGGCTCGTCCGTTTTCGGGTTGATTCCTGTAATACCATCAACATCCATAGGTGAAGGAAGAATTTCCATTACCATATCCAACATTGCCTGAACTCCTTTGTTTTTAAACGCAGAACCACACATCATTGGAACAACTTTTCCAGCGATTGTAGCTTCACGCAAAGCGTCAAGGATTTCACGTTCTGTCAAAGATTCTGGATCTTCGAAATATTTTTCCATCAAGTTATCGTCGAATTCAGCAACTGCCTCCAACAATTCCTCGCGAAGTTGTGTTGCTTCTTCCAAGATATCTGCTGGGATTTCCACTTCCTGGAAAGTCATTCCCATATCTTCTTCGTTCCAAACGATTCCTTTAAAGTTGATCAAATCGACCACCCCTTTAAAATCATCTTCAGCACCGATATTCACTTGTAATGGTAAAGCGTGGCTTCCCAACATTTCTTTCACTTGTTTACACACGTTCAAGAAATCGGCACCTTGACGGTCCATTTTGTTAACGAAACCAATACGTGGTACGTTATAGTTGTTTGCCAAACGCCAGTTTGTTTCTGATTGTGGCTCTACACCATCAACGGCAGAGAACAAGAACACCAATCCGTCCAATACACGCAATGAGCGGTTTACCTCTACGGTAAAGTCAACGTGACCTGGGGTGTCAATAATGTTCATGTGGTATTCTTGACCACGGTATTGCCATTTCAAGGTTGTTGCAGCAGAGGTAATGGTAATACCACGCTCTTGCTCTTGCGCCATCCAGTCCATGGTAGCACCACCATCATGTACCTCACCAATTTTGTGGTTTACACCACCATAGTAAAGAATACGCTCAGTAGTGGTTGTTTTACCGGCATCGATATGCGCAGCAATACCAATGTTTCTTGTAAATTTAAGATCTCTTGCCATTTCTTAGAATCTAAAATGTGAAAATGCCTTGTTTGCCTCGGCCATTCTTAATGTATCTTCTTTTTTCTTGAATGCAGCACCTTCTTCTTTCGATGCAGCAATGATTTCCGCAGCAAGTTTTTGAGCCATTGTTTTCTCGTTACGCTTACGTGCGTATCCGATCAACCATTTCATTCCCAAAGAATGTTTACGTGACTCACGAACTGGAGTAGGGATTTGGAAAGTAGCCCCTCCAACACGACGGCTACGAACCTCCACTGATGGATTTACATTTTCCAATGCTTTTTTCCAAGTCTCAAGACCTGTTGCTTCTTCAATTTTACCGTCTACGATGTCAATTGCTTCGTAGAAGATTTTAAATGCCAAGTTTTTCTTTCCGCTCATCATCATGTTGTTCACGAACTTCGTTACTTGCGTGTCGTTGAACTTTGGATCCGGAAGGATGGCTATCTTTTTCGCTTTTCTTCTTCTCATCTTACTAAATGCTTAAGGGTTTATTTTGCTTTAGGACGTTTCGTTCCATATTTCGAACGGCGTTGTGTACGACCTTCAACACCTGCGGTATCTTCAGCACCACGAACGATGTGGTAACGTACACCTGGTAGATCTTTAACACGACCTCCACGGACTAAAACTAAGGAGTGCTCTTGAAGGTTGTGACCTTCTCCTCCGATGTAAGCATTTACTTCGTTCCCGTTAGTTAATCTAACACGGGCAACTTTTCGCATAGCCGAATTCGGCTTCTTAGGTGTAGTGGTGTACACACGCACACATACTCCTTTACGCTGTGGACAAGAATCAAGAGCCGCTGACTTTGATTTCTTCACCACTGCTGTTCTCCCTTTGCGAACTAATTGTTGGATAGTTGGCATAAAAAATACTGTTAACTTTAATTAATAAATAATTAGCCCAAACACAATTTGGGGGTGCAAAGATAGCAGGAAAATTTTATTAATCAAGGGGTAATCAAAAAAAAGACGCTTTTTTTCACACTGAAGTGTTTACATCTTCTTTTCAACTAAAAATGTCTTTCCTGAAAAGGATTGACGACATCAAATTAGAACCTTAGATGGTCGAAACACAAATATATCGGATTTGAGGATTCCTTTTCGGTCAACCGAAGTAAATTTTATTAACACGATATTCACCATCTTCGAGAGACAATCTAACTACGTATTTATTGCGCTTCCCATCGTTCAGGACTATTTGCTTCTTTTACAATGTAAATTTCGTACCCTTTTCCTACGAGAGAATCCAACGTTGATCTCACAGGGATTCCTTGATAGGCTACCGCATCTGTATGAAACATAAATTCAATCGGGTGCTCTGTATTAAAGATTACGACCTTCTTATTCCCTTCAATTCGCTTGGAAAACTCGTGAATATCCGCTTGCCACTGCGGCACTTCTACCGCTTGCTGAAACGGTTTCATTCTTTCCAGACTGTACCTTATTGGAAAGGCTAACAACAAAATGAGCATCGTGTATTTTAGCCATTTGTATTTAACCTGAATGTTATTTTCCAGCAGCCCATCGATAAACAGTGCTGTTATCAAAAACAACGCACCTGATGCAAACAGCGTATAGCCTTGTAATTTGGTCGCCGAAAACGAAAAGAAAACATACGGGACTATTGCCCAGATCAAGATTCCCCAGAGTCGCCCGTCATTTTTCAATCGCACCGCTCGAACGATTCCCCAAATTAAAGGAACGTACACCAACTCACCGTACGAAACGCGCATTACATCTAAATAGTAATAGAACGGTTTGCCTGTATGCTCCAGATCCTGAAAAAGATGCAATACATTGTATTTGCTTTCCCAGGCAGCTTCAACAGGAAAATACGTATGTATATACCACTGCCAAGGCAAAGCGACTGCAACAACAACCCCAACCAGCACGAGTCCGTGCCAAAATAAACGCTTGAAGGCCCATTTGTACTGTAGCATCATAGCCAACCAAATAGGCAGTACAATGAGTGCAGGCAACCATTTACACAAAATAGCAAGTCCAATAGAGACCCCGCAAAGTAGGTTCCACCAGAATTTTTGTGTTTGTGCAAAGGAGATAGCAGCAAGAACAGCAAGACCTACAAAAAACATAAAAAATATATCGACGTGATCCGTTGCCATTCGACCACCAGTTAACTCTAAAATCAATCCGTTAATTGCGAAAAAGGATGCCGCAAAATATCCCACTCTTGGTCGAAATAATTTTTTCCCTGTTAGATACGTCACGTAGATTCCAGCTCCCGACAAGAGGATAGAAGGGATCCTTACGGCAAAAGCGCTCGTTCCGAACATTTTCACACTTAATGCTATCCCCCACAAGGTTACGGGTTGCTTGTGTACCCACACATGATTTCCTGCCCACATTTTATAATCAAATGATAAAACGGGGTTCTCGTATAAGGTTGGGAGCAATGGATGATTGATCAAGTTTTTTGCGACCAAAGCATGATACCGTTCGTCCCATGCATGTAAGAATGGATCCGTAGAGATAAAACACCGAAGTATGCATCCCGCCAAAACCACCAAGATAATCGCCCAGGAATAATTCGCATTCTTAGCAAATTTCCACGACGCCGCAAAAAATGCAGTAACTATTAAAACAACAATAATCCCAAGCATTATATCAACTGGCGAACTTTTCTTAAAAAGCGCAAATATATTAAAACGCATGAACGTTAAAAGGCAAAAGAATCTTTCCAGATAAAAAGAAAAATTAACTTTGACTTATGCGATGGATCACGACGACTTCTGGAAAAATAGTTGTTTTACTCACTTTGGTATTCGCGTTTACCACAGCGGACAAAATCGACAAGATCAACACGGGTGAAAAAACCTGCAACTGTGCTTACGATGGATTCGGATATTATATGTATCTGCCACATCTTTTCGAGTTTGGTCACCTCAACATTAAAAAAGACTGGGCTCAGGAATTGCAAAACAAGTATTGTAACGGTGCGTACGCATATCAACTAGAACAACATTGGACAGGAAATAATATCGACATCTATCACATGGGATTATCTATTGTGTTATTGCCATCGTACACGATCGCTGATGTCTTCGCACGTGCATTCGGCTATCCGACAGACGGCTTTTCTTACCCATACATGGTCGCCTATTTGTTGAACGTTCTTTTGTTTATTTTTCTGGGACTTTTTTACCTCAGAAAGCTGCTTCGTGTTTTTACTGACGACATAAGAGCCTCGATTATTGTTGTCCTTGTTGCCTTTGGAAGCAATGCGTATTTCACCTTCAATCATCAATACGATTTACCGCATTTGTATGTTTTTGTTCTGAATGCTGCCTCCTTCTATCACTTGATGCGTTATTACAAAGACGATCAAAAACGCTCGCTGTGGATTTCTAGTCTTTTGTTTGGATTGACTGTTTGTATGCGCCCAACGCAGGCACTCTTTGGAATCATACCATTTATCCTGCTCCTAAAAAAACACGGAAAGTCTCTGGTCTTTTTAAAAAAACTTGCCTTTTATCCGGCATTTGCCCTTTTCTGGAACATCCCACAAATACTTTATTGGAAAATCATCGGAGGTGAATTCATTATTCTGAATCTGCACACGGAAGACATCGCACTGAGCGATCCGAATCTCCTTGATTTCCTCTTCTCCTATCGTAAAGGATGGTTACTTTATAGTCCCCTTTTCTTACTCTTACCCATTGGTTGGTGGTTGATGTATCAAAAAGACCGTGTACTATTTGCTGCCACGCTTTCTTTCAGTGTGCTTTACATTTATGTGATGAGTTCCTGGGAATGTTGGTGGTATGCAGCTTCCTTTGGTCAACGCGTGATGGTAGATGTATACCCGATCCTTGCGTTGCCTCTGGTATTTCTTGCCAATAAAATTCAAAAACCAGTTCTTGGCGCCTTCACAGGAGTTTTCGTTCTTGCCTGCGTGTATTTAAATCTATTTCAAAGCAGACAAGTAGAATTGGGGATTTTGGATGGCTACCGCATGTCTAAAGAACAGTATTGGCATATCTTCGGCGAATTGGATCCGACGCAAGTCCACCAGCGCTACCTATTAATTGATCGCGGAAACAAACAATGGCCCAAACATCTCTCGCAATTCAAGGATAATCCATTTGAAATCAAGTCGACAATTGTTAAACGATTCGAAACTCCGATTGTTTCAGATCCGGGAATTCACGTGAGCCTCGGGAAAATTCACGTGCTAAATACCTTTGGGACCGACGAGACACTAATCGAAGTTCCTCTAAAATTCCGTACGAGTGATTCGACACAGAGCTCTTTGATTCGAATGGAATGTGTCAGCGCCTGGAACTGCTATAGTTGGGACAATATTGAACTCTCCTTCGGACGTCCCCAAAATCAAATCATTGAAGACACGCTTCGATTTAATTTACCAGACATCCGACATGCAAATGATTCCATGCAAATGTATATTTGGAACGAAAGCGGCGCAAAAATCGAATTGCTCGAAATGAAAATGATTGGAACAAGTTTGATAAGGGAAAAATAATCAATGACGAATCGGTGATCACTCCCTTGTTCGAAGCATTACCTATTAAAGGTATAAAAGTCTCTGGGATTTTTGGAGAACATTCCGAGGAGACAGAGAATCGAATAAAAACCGAAATGCTTAAAAAATGTGCTGCGAAAATACACCTGTGACCAACATCTATTTCTAGCAATACCACACCATCGGAATCAAACCAGCAAAACACACGTTGTCCGCAACCATTACCTATTCCATCCAGTAATTTTCAGGCACCAACTCACGAGCGAACTGCCCATTACTGAATTATTCTGATCTGTTCCTGAATTCATTAACAGATATCTTTTTCGAGCGCGCTATTTTTAAAATTGACACCAGCAACTTCTGGTTTTAAATATTCACCCTCGATTAATTGCACATGAAAAAAATTTCTGAGTTGGCGCTATTCGTTCGTTACAATAAATACCGTCGTAAACTGAAGCGCCTTGTTTTAATGAACAAAAACACGCATCGTCAACGCGTATTACGAAAACATCTTGAACGGCTTTACAAACAATTATCAGCAACAAACTTTGGTGTTAAACAAAAAGCTCTTCTTGCTGCTAGTTTCGCTGCTGTGATGAGTTTAGGAATGTCTTCTGCAACTGCTCAAACGGAATTTCAAGAAAATGCAATCAATCAATTCGGGTTGGAGCCATTCCCAGGTCCCAATTTTGTTTATGCTTCGATTGCACACGCCGATTTGGACAACGACGGAGATCTCGATCTACTTTCAGGACATTACGACGGCAATTTTCGTTATTTTGAAAATGTTGGTACGGCAACGGCTCCCGATTATACTTCTCCAACTCAAAATCCATTTTCATTGACGGATCCAGGAGGATACACTGTAATTGCCACTGTAGATATCGATAATGATGGAGACATGGATGTAATGGTCAATCAATACGGCAATGGTGCGAGTTTCAAATTCTATGAAAATATTGGAACAGCGAGTGCTCCCTTGTTTGCCGCAGCTGTAAGTTCTCCTTTTGGACTTCCACCAACAGGATACGCAGGAAGCATGGATTTTGTGGATATTGATGGTGACAATGACCTCGATTTTTTCACGTTTAACGGTGGAGCAGCAATGCTCTATGAAAATACAGGAACAATTTCTAACCCTGTTTTCGGCGCTGGCCAATCGGATCCTTTTTCGTTTTCTGTCAGCCCCTACCAAGGACGGTTTGTCGATATTGACAATGATGGTGATTACGACTTACTTGGATCTACCACGTCGTTTGCCTATTTCGAAAACACGGGAACACCACAGGCAGCCGTTTTCGCTCCAGTGAGCTACAATCCATTTTTCCTACGCACGTTATTCAATAACATCTACGGTCTCGATGTACTTGATATGGATGGCGATAACGACTTTGATGTCGTTTACAATAACTCGGTTACAGGTGATTTTCACTACTTTCAAAACATTGGAACAAATTCCTCACCTTCATTCACGGATGGGCACAGCAATTTATTTTCATTGCATATTACTTCTGGTTCCGTAGACCCAACCTTTGGCGATTTGGATGGTGATGGCGATTTGGATTTGTTTTCAGAAGACAATGGTTATTTCGACTTTTTTGAAAATATCGGAACGGTCAACGCGCCTGAATTTGCTCCAACACAAACCAATCCTTTCGGATTGACCTCATACCTGGGCAATTCACCAACTTTGGTGGATATCGATGGAGACGGAGATTTGGACATTATGAACTCCTACAATACCAACTTTAATTTTATTGAAAATATCGGGACAAATACAAGTCCAATCTTCACGGCACCGCAATTCGCGCCATTCTCCATTCCAAGCACCTTCTCCGATATTTCGGCAGATTTTGCAGATTTGGACAACGACGGAGACTTTGACATTCTCGCTCAAATAAGCATCTACGGAACGATTTACTTCTTCGAAAATGTTGGAAGTGCGACGAATCCAACTTTTACTACTCCAGTATTGGATCCATTTTCTCTTGGTGCTAATTCACAACGCAGAGATCCACACTTGGGAGACCTCGACAACGACGGTGATCTTGATTTGCTTTTCGGCAATCCCTTTACTTCCGGATTTACCTTTTACGAGAATATCGGAACGGCAAGCGCACCCAATTTTGGCGCACCTCAGGAAAACCCATTCGCACTTAGAGAAGTTGCATACGATGCCAACAATCAATTCCAGGTCATGCCCGCTATGGTCGACCTGAACAACGACGGAGATTTGGACGTGATGGCTGGAGCTCAATACCGCGGACTTGTTTATTTTGACAATATCAGTGGATGCAGTGTAAACCCAACAACAAGCCTGGTTGATTTTACCATTACGGCTAATCAGGCAGGCGCACAAAGTTATCAATGGGTGGATTGTAACAATGGAAACGCTCCAATCACTGGTGCAACAGGACAATCCTTCACCGCGACGGCAAATGGAAGTTACGCATGTGAAATCACCTTGCCGAATTGTTCGGAAATCACAAATTGTGTTACGATAACAACGATTGGATTGGAAGAAAACACAGCGCAGGCTATTCGAATTTATCCGAATCCAGCGACGACCACCATACATATTGAAGCGGATCAACCGATACAATCGGTAACCCTATTCAACGCACTGGGGAATCTCGTAGATCAATTTGAAGGCGATGAATACACTGTTTTGGATTTACAACCAGGTATTTATATTATCTCCGTTAAGACAGCGGATGGTATTCATCAAAGTAAATTTGTTAAGCAATAACAACTACGAAGAACTGAAATCAAAAAGGGTGCATTCAAATGAATGCACCCTTTTTTGAGTATACATTTATTGTTCTCTTAATTTCTATACAACGTCGCTTTCACTGCTTTTACAATACGATCTACATTTGGCAGGGCCTCGTCAATCAAGGTTGGCGAGAATGCGAATGGCGTATCTGTCTGTGTCACGCGCATCACTGGCGCATCCAAATGATCGAATGCATAACGCTGCAAATGGTATGCAATCTCCGAAGAAATCGAAGCAAGTGGCCAAGATTCTTCCACAACCACACAACGATTTGTTTTCTTCACCGATTCTACGACAGCTGGGTAATCGATAGGACGAACGGTTCTCAAGTCGACAATTTCGCACTCAATTCCTTCTTTCGCTAACACTGCAGCCGCCTCGTGTGCTACTTTGATAATTTTCCCGAAAGAGACAATCGTAACACTGTGTCCTTTGCGCTTGATATCTGCGACTCCAATAGGAATAATGTATTCTCCTTCTGGAACTTCTCCCTTATCTCCGTACATTTTTTCCGATTCCAAAAAGACCACAGGATCATTGTCGCGAATTGCTGCTTTCAAAAGACCTTTTGCATCGTATGGCGTCGAAGGTGTGATCACTTTCAAACCAGGTACATGAGCGTAGAATGCTTCAAAACTTTGCGAGTGGGTAGCCGCCAATTGTCCTGCAGTACCATTTCCACCACGAAAAACGATTGGACAATGATACTGTCCACCGGACATTTGCAACATTTTCGCGGCACTATTGATGATTTGATCTGCAGCAAGGATCGCAAAGTTCCATGTCATAAATTCAACAATGGGACGCAAACCATTCATGGAAGCTCCAACACCAATTCCTGTAAAACCAAGTTCTGCGATAGGCGTATCGATCACGCGATCTGGACCAAATTCATCCAACATCCCCTGGGAAACTTTATATGCACCATTGTATTCGGCAACTTCTTCTCCCATTAAAAACACGCTACTATCGTTGCGCATTTCTTCTGACATTGCCTCTTTTAAGGCTTCACGGAATTGTATCGTTTTCATGCTTCTTTGTAATTAGCCCGCACAAATTAAATAAATCGGGACGCCAAATGTACAAATTTCGGTAGTTAGTCGAAAAGAATTCGTGAATAAGGTTAAAATCCTATTTTTTCTTCCGAATTATTCACCGCTGTACGGTACATGTTCGGAGTAAATCTTCCCTTCTCCAGAGCCTTTATGCCATCCGTTTCCAATTCCGAACAGTCGGAATCACATAAGGACAATTCAAAATTTTGAGGCAAAAAAACAAACCGATCCCAGTCGAATTTCAAAAAGAGCATGATTTATGGATTATTTCGTGTTTTTCAAGAAATATCTGATATCTAATCCTCAGGGACTATTATTTCCCCCGATAAATTATTAAATTCGCAACCGATTTAAAGGAAAATATTCATATGAAAATTCTTGTTTGCATCAGTAAATCTCCGGACACAACTTCGAAAATCGCCTTCACGGATGGTGATACCAAGTTTGACGAAAACGGAGTACAATATATTGTAAACCCATACGACGAGTGGTATGCACTTGTTCGAGCTCTTGAGTTGAAAGAAGCCAACGGTGGGTCAGTAACCATTATTACGGTTGGAACCACTGCGGACGACTCTGTAATACGGAAAGCTTTGGCAATCGGTGCGGACGATGCAGTTCGCGTTGATGCAGAACCAAGCGATGCGTATTTCACTGCGATGCAAATTGCCGAATACGCAAAACAAAATGGTTTTGACCTGGTAATGACTGGAAAGGAAACGATCAACTACAATGGTTCACAAGTAGGTGGAATGATTGCGGAAGCCCTTGAAATGCCATTCGTATCTGTAGCGTCTAGTATGGATGTTGCTGGTAGCACTGCGACACTTGATATCGAAATTGTAGGTGGAATTCAAACGGTAGAAGTAACACTTCCAGCGGTAATTTCCTGTGCAAAAGGAATGGCGGAACAACGTATTCCAAACATGCGAGGAATTATGGCAGCACGTACAAAACCATTGACGGTTGTTCCTGCAGCTGATGTAGAAGCCTTAACTTCTTTCACTAGCTACGCACTTCCTCCTGCTAAAACGGCATGTAAAATGATTGATCCAGAAAACATGGATGAATTAGTGGAATTGTTGCACAACGAAGCAAAAGTTATTTAATCCAAAGAATTGAACAATGTCAGTATTAGTATACATTAATAGCAATAACGGACTTGCAAAAAGTGCTTTGGAAGCCGTTACTTACGGAAAAAAATTAGGTGATGTGATTGCCGTTACTTGTGGAGACGCAGATGACGCAACACTCGCAACGCTTGGATCCTACGGGGCATCAAAAGTATTGGTAGATCGTTCGGTAACATCGAATGACCCGAGTCAAATTGCCAATGTGGTAAAAACTGCGGCTGAAGCGAACAATGCTTCAACAGTGGTCTTCTCTCACGATCTTATTGCAAAAGCAACAGCGCCAAGAGTGGCTGTGAAATTAAAAGCAGGTTTGGTGAGCGGTGCAATTGACGTACCCAATGGCGATACGGTAAAAGTGAATGTCTTCTCTGGGAAAGCATTCGGATTTGTGAAAGTGAACACGGATAAGAAAATTATCTCTTTGCTTCCAAACAGTATTCAACCAGAAGAAACAGGAAGCCCTTGTTCGGTTGAAGCATTTCACGGTAACGCGGGTGCAGCATCCATCAAAGTTGTTGCAACGAAAAAACCAGAAGGCGATATTCCGTTGCCAGAAGCAGAATTGGTCGTTTCAGCAGGTCGCGGATTGAAAGGTCCTGAAAACTGGGGAATGATTGAAGATTTGGCTTCGGTACTTGGAGCGGCAACAGCATGTTCTCGACCAGTAGCAGATATCGGATGGCGCCCTCACCACGAACACGTGGGACAAACAGGCGTAGCAATTCGTCCAAATTTATACATTGCAGCAGGAATTTCTGGAGCGATTCAACACCTTGCAGGAGTGAATGGTTCTAAAGTAATCGTTGTTGTAAACACAGACGCAGAAGCACCCTTCTTCAAAGCCGCAGATTACGGTGTTGTAGGGGACGCATTCGAAGTGATTCCACGATTAACGGAAGCGCTTAAAAAATTCAAAGCAGCCAATTAATTGGCAATAAGTAGTATTTTTACGGTGATTAGGGAGGCCGATTCCGCTTCCCTAATTGTTTGTTAACCGACGCCGCGCGATGGAAAAAATAAAACTCGAAATTGTAGGACTTTCTTATAGCCAAACGCAATCTGGTGCTTATGCGCTTGTGTTATCGGAAGTGGATGGAAAACGTCGACTACCTATTATTATCGGAGGATTTGAAGCCCAGGCGATCGCTATCGAACTCGAAAAGATGGTTCCAACGCGACCATTAACACACGATCTCTTCAAAAATTTTGCCGTTGCCTTTGATATCAAGGTAACCGAGGTCATTATCTACAATTTGGTGGAAGGTATTTTCTACTCGAAACTTATTTGTATTCAAAACGGAATAACACTCGAAATTGACGCACGAACTTCCGATGCTATTGCCATTGGGGTGCGATTCAACTGTCCCGTGTACACCTACGAAACGATTCTGTCGAGCGCTGGAATCCTTATGGACGAAACGCAGTTAGACGACGAACTTCTCGGTGAAACGTTTGAAGAAGAAAAAGTGGAATCAGGAAACACGATTGATTCGTTAAGTGATGCAGAATTGAACGAACAACTCAATACGGCCATCGAGAATGAAGACTATGAATTAGCATCTAAAATTCGTGACGAACTGAATCGTCGCACTGGCACCAACTAAAACGTGAATCGATCTACATCTATACTACTACACTTCATTTTCATCCTCGGGTGTTTCAGTGTATTTGGTCAGCAGCAATTTGATAGTAAATTGTTGACAGGTAAATGGCACAATAAAAACAAAACAAATTTCATTGAGTTCAATCAAAATCGATTCGAACACAATTTCTCTGACGGAGATACGATTAAAGGCTTTTGGAGTATTGAAAAAGATCAATTGGTTCTCGTTCAAGACATTAAAATTTCTCAAAGTCTCGATTCTACCGTCCTCGTTCGTGATGGTGCCAACTCCAAAATTCAATATTACAGTGACGGTACACATATCGCGACAGAAATCAGAGACAGTATCATTCAGGAGATCGGCGTTCAGCGATTGATTATCAAGAAGAACAAATCTGGCATTTCACTTAGAGGGCATGGATTCAACACCACCGTTTACCAGCCTACAAAGATACAAACAGAAGATGTGATGTCCTTTAGCTGGATGTCCATATTGCGTGGAATCCTTGGAATGGCCTTCCTTATTTTAATCGCGTATTTGTTCAGTTCCAACCGTAAAGGCATCAATTGGAGTTTGATCATTAAAGGACTGATCCTACAATTTATCATTGCATTTTTAGTCTTGAAGGTTCCTTTCGTGGAAGGTGGTTTTAGCTGGGTCAGCGAAATGTTTGTCAAAGTGATCGGAAAAACCAACGCTGGAGTTGACTTTCTCTTCGGCCAAATGGGTATCGGAACGGTACAACCGCCACTGATCACGTTCGCCGTAAAGGTACTGCCCACCATCATTTTCTTCTCAGCATTAGTTAGCTTATTCTACTATTGGGGAATCCTACAAAAAATCGTTTATGTTTTCGCTTGGATTATGAAGCGCTTCATGAAATTGTCAGGAGCCGAAAGTTTGGCGGCAGCAGGGAATGTATTTCTCGGTCAAACGGAAGCCCCCTTGCTCGTAAAACCCTACCTCTTAGGAATGACGAAATCGGAAATCATGTGTTTGATGACGGGTGGAATGGCTACGATTGCAGGAGGTGTACTTGCAGCATACGTGAGTTTTCTCGGTGGCGACGATCCTGAACAACAAGCCTTTTTCGCCAAGCACTTACTAACAGCCTCTATTATTTCTGCGCCAGCTGCTATCATCGCCGCGAAAATATTAGTACCTGAAACCGAAAAAATCAACGAGAACCTTACCATTTCAAAAGAAAAAATTGGAACCAACGCTTTGGAAGCAATTTCCAACGGAACTACTGATGGACTTCGATTGGCTGTAAACGTTGGTGCGATGTTACTTGTTTTCACCGCTTTAATGGCCTTAGGAAATGGGATTCTCAATCAACTGGGATCCTTCACGGGAGCTAACGAAGCCATTGCAGCAGGAGGCGTGTACTCGGGTCTGTCGTTTGAATTCCTTCTAGGATATGCTTGTCGCCCTGTAGTTTGGATGATGGGAGTAGATTGGGTAGACTCCGTGTATGTCGGAGAATTACTCGGAACCAAAACCGTGCTGAACGAATTTGTCGCCTATCCTCGATTGGGTGAAATGAAAGAAGCAGGACTTCTCAGTCAAAAATCCATTATTATGAGTACCTACATGCTCTGTGGATTTGCGAATTTTGCCTCCATTGGTATTCAAATCGGTGGAATTGGATCATTGATTCCATCACGAAAAGGGTTACTCTCCAAACTTGGTGTTCGTGCGCTCATTGGCGGAACCATTGCGTGTCTCTTAACGGCAGTAATTGTCGGTATGACCATGTAAATTCCTTCGTATCTTTGCGCTATGAACCTTCTCGAACAAAAGATTCGCGATTTTGACGGCACCAACTTTGAAGCCTTGGCTCTTGAGGTTTTTGCCTATCAATACGAAAACGTGCCTGTCTATCGGAAATTTTGCAATTTCGTGGGAAAAACCCAGCCCACCAATCTTCATGAAATTCCTTTTTTGCCCATTGAATTTTTCAAATCGCAGCGAATTATCTCCAAAGATAAAACAGAAGAAATCGTTTTCAAAAGCAGCGGTACAGGAGGTGTAAGAAGCCGACATTTTGTAGCAAAGACCGACTTATACCAACATACTTTCGAGCGCATTTATCATCAGCAAATGGGCGCCCCCGAAGAGCAAGTGATTTTGGCACTTCTTCCCAACTATATAGAACAAGGCGATTCCAGTCTGGTATTCATGGTTCAACATCTGATTGAGAAGAGCGAGAATTCCTTGTCAGGATTTTACCTCAACAATTTCGAAGCACTACTCGCAACGTACGAGCAGGCAGTGAGGTTAAACAAAAAAGTGATTCTTTTCGGCGTTTCGTATGCGCTACTCGATTTGGCAGAAACCCGCCCCAACCTTTCAAAAGCTACAATTATCGAAACCGGAGGAATGAAAGGGAGACGGAAAGAAATGACCAAAGCAGAACTGCACGAAACCCTAAAAAAAGGACTGCACTGCGAA
>JBNKGN010000041.1:0-15531 GCA_050289845.1 Crocinitomicaceae bacterium
CCAGACTCACAACTAACATTAGATAGATAATTCCCATAGAACAAAGAAAGATACAAATACAAGTGTAAAGTATGACCCTCTGACAGCAAAAAACCTGATCTTTATCATGTTTTTTTAACCGTCGGTTTTCTGGAGGGATTCGACGTTTGTTAACGTGCTTTCAATTGGGAGGCAATCGTACTAATGAAGACGATTGTGATAGAACTAATTGGCATTAAAATCGCAGCGACGAGTGGAGTTAATTCCCCCGAAATAGCGACCGTTAAACCGATCACATTGTAGAGCAGTGAGAAGCCGTAACAAATCGCTAAAATTCGCTTGGAAAAACGGGAGATTTCGAGCAATTCAGGAAGTTTTTCGAGTGCGTCCGCGTCAATAATTGCATCCGACCCTGGTGTAAAACGGAAAATATCCTCGGAAATCGCAATTCCCACGTTGGCTTTTTTCAATGCACCAGCATCGTTGAGACCGTCACCAACCATCAATACTTTTTTCTCACTTGCTTGTAATGCATCGATATACTCCTTTTTATCGGAGGGCGTTTGTCGAAACAATACGGCGTGTGCCTCCGGGAATTCATGGGAGAGGGTCTCTTTGTCCTTTTCCGTGTCTCCTGAAAGGATGTGAACGCGTTCTTTTAGCGATAATTTTTTCAAGGCAGCAAAAATGCCTGGACGGAAGAATGATTGTAGTGAAAATGCGCCTTTGTAGTTACCGTCAATAGCAACGTGTACTTCCGTTTCGTTGGGAGAACTTTCTACGCCGATAAATGATGCATTTCCAAGTGAGACGTGCATTTCGCCAACGGTACCGCGAATTCCTTTTCCGGAAATTTCTTCGAAGGTGTCTGGAACGAGGATTTCTGTTCCGCTCATCTGAAAATCCAGTGCAATGGTTCGCGATAAAGGGTGTGTAGAAGCGGCGCTAAGTGAGGCAATAGCCGACTTTTCCTTTGTCGTTAAACTCGGCCCCATAAAATTGACTTTGCGATCTTTTGTCGCCGTAAGTGTGCCTGTTTTGTCGAAAACACAGTCCGTAGTAGCATTCATCTTTTCGATGACCGCCGTGTCCTTCAAGTAGAAGCCTTTTCTACCGAGAATTCGCGTAATGTTTCCGTAGGTAAAAGGTTTTGAGAGGGCAAGTGCACACGGACAAGCAACGATTAAAACGGCGACGACAATTTCTACCACGCGATCGGGATCAATTACCGACCAAAGTACCGCTGCAATCCCAGCCAAAAGTAACACGCCAATTAAAAAATATCGGGAGAGGGTATCTGTAGCATTTACATCATTTACTTCCCCGGATTCGTTCCACATTCGGGTCAAATGACTACGATTACTTTCTTTTTCTACTCGGATTACGGCAGGTGTTCCTACCACTTTTCCTCCGGCATAAATGAAGTCGCCTTTGTGCAATATAATAGGGTCAGATTCTCCAGTAACAAAACTGTAGTCTATTGTGATTTTATCTGATTGTAATTGGGCGTCACAGGGAATGATCTCTTCGTTTCGAACCTGGAGGTGGTCGCCGACTTTGATGTGATCGATGGCAATTATTTCGTTAGAGTCGTTTGTGATTCGCGTTACTGCAACAGGAAAGTAAGCGGTATAATCGCGTTCAAAAGACAGCGAAGCATAGGTTTTGCTCTGAAACCATTTGCCAATCAATAGAAAGAAGACAAATCCCGAAAAACTGTCCATGTAGCCCGTTCCGTGATCACTGATGATACTGTAGACACTTTGAGCGTACAACGCGATAATTCCAAGTGAAATTGGCACGTCGAGATTCAGACTGCGGAATTTTAAGGCTTTGTAGGCGGAAATAAAGTAATCGGAAGCGGAGTAAAGTAAGACAGGTATAGAAACTAGTAACGAAAGATACGCTGTGAATGTGCGAATTTCGGGATTGGCGGCTTCGATGCCCAAATATTCGGGAAAGGTCCACAACATAATACTTCCGAAGGCAAATCCCGCAACCCCTAATTTGTAGAGGTATCGAAAATTTCGCTTGCTTTCCATTGCTTTTCTATCGCCAAAATTTGGTGCATATCCTATTCGGTCTAGAAGTAAGGCAAATTCCGACAATTGTGTTTCACTTTTCAAGACGATTGCGGCTGTTTTCTGCACAAAGTTGACATTACACGAAATCACATTTGGGTCAATTTTGTGAATGTTTTCAAGCAAATAGATACAACTCGAGCAATGAATGGTTGGAAGGAATAGTGTAAGATGAACCGATTCAGAATTCTCGAAGGTTACGTATTGGCTTCGGATTTCAGGGATGTCTAAAAACGCGTATTTATGTGCGTTTGAAGCGTTCGGTTTTATACCAGCGCCGGGTTCAATTGTGTAGAAATTATTCAGCGAATTTTCCGAAAGAATTTGAAAAACAGTGGCACACCCAGAGCAACAAAAAGGTTTGTCTTCAAAAGTCACTGGTGCACCGACAATGGTATCGCCGCAATGATAACACGCCGTTTCTTTCATATTGTTTTAGAGAACATTTGTTCACGTGAAATCGCTGATTTTAAATCTTGATCGAATGCCATGCAGCAATTTCGTACGAAAGGGATCCCTTCCTCCGTCACGCGCACTTTGTCATTCTCAATCACAACTAGACCATCTTCCACGAGTGGTTGTAGCCTTGATTTTATGTCGGGGTATACTGAAGCAATAGAGCTGTTTTCGCGCATTTCTGTTTCAAAATGGCACATGAGGTCCAAAATATGTTTGCGAATTTCAAGATCCATTTCCGAAAGGATATGTCCGCGGAAGATCGGGAGTTCTCCCCGTGCGATGCGTTCCTGATATCCCTCTACCGTTTTGTCGTTTTGCGCAAATCCAAACCAACTATCCGAAATGGCCGACATTCCAAGTCCGAGCAAAAAATCCGTTTTCTGCGTTGTATACCCCATGAAATTGCGGTGCAGCGATTTGGAATTGAAGGCAATTGCGAGACTATCTGTTGGCAAAGCGAAATGGTCCATGCCGATTTCAAGATATCCTGCATCAAGTAATAGAGACTTGGCAGTTTCATAGAGTGTACGCTTTTCGTAATCTTGTGGCAGATCATTTTCATCGTAACCACGTTGTCCATTTCCTTTGATCCAGGGAACATGGGCGTAACTATACAACGAAATACGGTCTGGACGCAGTGAGAGCGTTTTTTCAACCGAATCTATGATATCTTCCAATTGTTGTTTGGGCAATCCAAAAACCAAATCGTGGCTGATAGAAGTATATCCCATTGCGCGAGCTTCGTTGTGAACTTTAGCGACTTGTTCAAAGCTTTGGATACGGTGAATGGCTTTTTGGACCACAGGGCTGTAATCCTGAATCCCCAAACTCAAACGTCGGAATCCGAAATCGAAGAGGGTTTTCAAATGATCCGAATTCGTGTTGTTAGGGTGGGCTTCAAAACTGAGTTCTACTTCATTCGGATCAACAGCGTTCTTGCCAAAAAGAGCGACCAACAAACGTGATAAGGCTTCT
This sequence comes from Crocinitomicaceae bacterium, assembly GCA_050289845.1. Taxonomy (GTDB): domain Bacteria; phylum Bacteroidota; class Bacteroidia; order Flavobacteriales_D; family Crocinitomicaceae; genus UBA4466. Next base: position 3,495 of record JBNKGN010000041.1, read on the forward strand.
GCCTGAAAAAATGTCGGTGTTCCTCCGCCAAAGTGAAGCTCTTTAATCTTGGGGGTAAAAGGTAACACGTTGTTGTAGTGCTTCCATTCTTCAATTACGGAATCGATATAAGGTTGCTCGACCGCGTGGTTCTTGGTGATACGCTTGTGACATCCACAAAAAGTACAAAGACTTTCGCAAAAAGGTAGATGGATGTACACGCTCATTTCAGAACTATTGAAAAAGCGGTAATTTTCTTCGATGGAATGCAACCATTCTTGCGATGTTAAAGTGGTCTTTTTCCAAAAAGGAACGGTAGGGTAGGAAGTGTACCTAGGCCCTGGTATATTGTACTTTTGGATGATTGCTTCCATTCTTATTGCTTTATGAGATCAAAGCTACGTTATAGAATCCGTTGAAAAAATGACCTTCGTCATTAAGTCTTTGGAATTTCGCATTTTTGCAAAAAAAACGTTTTGATAAAGAAGTATTCCTTTTTATTTGCGGTTGCCACACTCTTTTCGTTCACCTGCAATGCACAACAACCAACCCTTGAAGAAGCCTTTGATGATCCTGGTTCACGGTTCGATCTTAAAGTAGGTACGAGTTTGTTACGCTTTGCGTTTGGAACCCCAAATGTCGGGGCTTCCGTCGTTGTTGATCGAACATTTTGGTTGTACGGAGAATTGGGGATCAGTCCGTTCTCATTTAGAGAGAGAGCACAAGGTGTTTTCGTTGAAGGAGGGAATGTTTTTGGACAAGAATTACGCCTGAACGCAGCGTATTATAGACCTTGGAACTATTTTGATCAGTCGGTATTTTATATCTTAGGACTGGACGTTCAGGGATTTAGATATAGTTCAATAAAGGATGATGTACTCACATTAGCGACACACGGAATTTTTGAGAATTCTGGAGGTTCTAATAGTTATCAATTTGAACGCGACTATGATTCTCAATTTCAGTTTAAGAGAAAATACATGGGATTTGGGTTTCTACTGGGAGCAGAATACATTTTTAGCGAACGCTTTTCGATGACTTATCTTTTGACGATGGGAGCAATGACTTCATCACTGAAATATGACAAGGACAATTCGTACGGAATTAACTGGACAACGAGTGAGCCATCAGGCTACCTCAAAGGAGGGCTTGGTTTTTACGGGAATGCGACTTTTGGATTGTTTTACAAAATAAAGTAACGTATATGTTGAAAAAAGTTCTTTCGCTTTTGATAGTAAGCGTGTCATTGATCGCACAGTCGCAATCCGTTTTCAGTGATAAATTAGAAAAAGGTGCGAGTGATAAACTGAAAATGCGATTGGCATATCCTTCCTACTTTGGCAAAGCCAGCGACAAAATTATCACGATGGCCAGCAACGGTCCGAAAGTCAAAATCACGGAATACGAAATTGGCTTGAATGGATTGAAGAGCTTTACCTTAAACCTGAAGTACGAAGGGAAGCGATTGGATTTAGAGGAAATTGTAGAGTTTCAGGACAAGCTTTTTCTTTTAACGAGTTATTTCAACGGAACCAAAGGGCTTCGGTATTATTTCATTCAGGAGTACAAAGGTGCCGGGCAGTTGTCCGTGCCAAATGCTATTGGATCGTCCAAATGGAAGAATGTGAGCAAGTTCGCGTTGCGTTATAAAACGTATATGGATAATCTTTCGAAACAACGGTCGATAAAACTATTGGTTTCCTCCGATGAAAAATCGTTGGGTGTTTTAATTCCCAAAAGCAACTTGAAAGAGGATGGTGAAATAGACCAATGGAGCGTTTTTGTTTTTGATGAAAATCTCGAAATGAAAACGGGTGATTTTTCGTCCCCACAGGATGGTATTTCGTACTCTGATACTGAATTGACGAACGATGGGTTGATTTTAGCGATTGGGGTAGAGGATGTTACAGGAACAAATGGGGCTTATTTTGTAGAGGCATCCAAAGCCAATGTAATCGATTACCAATTATTGGGAAGGAAATATTATGCTGTCATTTTTAATATTGAAAAAGGCGAAACAACAACAACGCCATTGGAAATTACGGAGGATCGAATTGTTTCATACAAAGGGAAATTTTTAAATGGGAGTTTTGTCTTTTGTGGCTTCTATGCAGAGGATGGTCAATTAAATGTAACGAACGTTGCGTCGGGCTATTTTTACACGAAATTAGATTTGGAAGGCAATATTGTGGTCTCTAAAACATTTGCATTCAACGATAAAATGAATGAGATTAGTGACGATGACGATGACGAAGAAGAAGACAGCGACAAGAAGGACAAGAAAAGCAAGCGAGAAGCGAAAAAAGAAGAAAAAGAGACGAAGCGAAAATTAAGGGATTTAATTATTCAAGATGTTTTGACAGATGCCAATGGCGACATTATCATCGTTGCAGAGCAATTCGATTGGTGGATCACGGAGCATACCACTTCAGGCGGACCGAACGGGACCTCAACAACAGTTACAACATATCACTATGAGTTTGGCGATATTTTGGCCGTGAGTTGCACAAATGATGGAAATTCGAAATGGATGCAACGCATTCCGAAAGTTCAGCACTCAACAAACGATTATGGGTTTTATTCGTCGTATTATTTGATACAACATAACGGCGAATTGCATTTCTTGATGAACGATCGCGTGTTTAATATTGAATATGAGTCGTACAAAGATCAACCACTGTCCGAAAGACGCAAGGCAAAAAAACGCTACGTTCTGGGAGGCGCAACCATTTCCGCATCAGGAGAATTGAAACGTTATATTGTTGTTGAAGAAGCTGGATACTACGGAAATCGGGTGGCTCCAGGCAGGACTTTACAAAAAGAAAATCGCTTGTACTTCTTTAGCAAACGAAGAATTAGTGCCCTCAAAACAGAATATGGTCTCTCTTCACTTGATTTAAATTTGAAATAGATCAAAGCATTGATTACTTTTGATAAAACACAGATTGAAAGTAATAGTAGAAAGAGTATGCCTGAAAAATCGCACAAACACGTTACCTGTCAAAATTGTCTCGCAAAAAACAATTCGCTTTTTTCTGCATTCTGTGATCATGAAACAGAAGATTTGGATCACCACAAATCGTGCTCGTATTTTAAGAAGAATCAACCTTTGTTCATTGAAGGAAGTACACCAAGAGGGGTGTATTGCATCAACGAAGGAAAAGTAAAGATTTTTGCACGTGGTGAAGAAGGAAAAGAGCAGATTATTCATCTCTCTGCGGCAGGAGAAATCGTTGGCTTTCGCGCAATGTTCAGCGGAGAACCGTACAAGGTTTCGGCGACAACGCTCGAAGAAAGCAATATCTGTTTTATTGGTAAAACCGACTTTTTGGACATGGTCGACACCAATCCAACGTTGCGCAACGGGATCATGAAAGAACTCTCTCGAGAACTCGCCGATCGCGCAACCTTCATTACCAATATGGCGCAGAAATCAGTGCGAGGACGATTGGCATTTTCCTTGATCATGTTAAGTGACATCTATAAAGACGAAATGATCAACCTGACGCGCGAAGACATGGCTAATTTCGTCGGAACAGCTACCGAAACGTTGATTCGCCTGTTAAAAGATTTCAAAGAAGAAAACTTAATCCGCACACACGCTAGAAAAGTAGAAATTATCGATCGTGAAGGCCTACTTCGAGTAGCAGGGTCATAAAGCTACCACTGCGCATCTGGGTATTTATTGGTAAGGAATTGCATTTCGCTCAAAATACCTCCCATATATTCACTGTGTTTCCCACTTTTACCGCCAAACAGTTGAAACTGATTTTCTGGCTTTTTGAGTTGCGCAAGGAAGAATACTTCATTTACTTTTTGATTCCAGGCTTTTTTGATCGTTTCTGGATTGGCGTAGATCCCTAATTCAATAAAAGGACTCGTAAGTTCCGAGATTTGAAATAGTTCGTCGGTATATCTCCAGAGATTGTCGATCGCTTTCTGTGCACGTTGGGAAGATTCCTCCGTTCCATTGCCAAAACGAATCATCCATTCAGAACTACGTTTCAAGTGGTACGTTACTTCCTTCAATGATTTCGATGCAAGAGCTGAAAGAAACGTATCTGTTGAATTGGACAATTCCGTGAACAAGTAATAATGATACGCGTCCATAAAAAATTGACGGGTCATTAATTGTGCGAAATCACCATTCGGCTGTTCTACCAGTAAACCATTGACATAATCCATTTCGTCGCGTCGATAAGCCAAGTCATCTCCCGAATTCTCAGGATCGTTTTTTGCCATCTCCACATATACCGCTTCGGCAAGTCCAATCAAGTCTAAGGCGACATTCGTGCAAGCCAAATCTTCTTCTAAAAAGGGACCGCGACTGCAGTTCTCAGAAAGTCGATGACTTAACACGAGTGCGTTGTCCGCAATTTCCAAATAATAGCGTCTTTTTCCTAAATCCATCACATTTGTTTTACGCCGTCTGGCAGATTGTAAAAAGTGGGGTGACGGTATATTTTATCCGTAGCAGGTTCGAAAAAAGATGCGCTTTCAGAACTGCTTACCGCGACGATTTGATCGCTTGGAACGAGCCATAAACTGATTCCTTCACTACGTCGAGTATAGACGTCACGTGCATTTTCTACTGCCATTTCCTTATCGAAAGCATGAATGCTTCCTGCGTGTTTGTACGGCTGTCCCGCTTTACTTTGGATGAAAACTTCCCAAAGTGGACCTTGATTTTCGTTTTCCATAGTTACTTAATAAATGTGATTGATAACAAATTGATTGCCGGCATAGGAAAACGTACTTCCTGCCTTTTTACCTGACATCATCGCGTAAATAGGAGAGTTGGTAGAGATACCAACGAAACGTTTGTTGTCAAGTTCGAATGGGATGGTTGCATATCCGATGATAAAACAAAGCGTATCTGTTTCAATCATAGCGCCTGTCTCCACAATTGTTTTTGGACTAACATCCAAACTAGCCAATATCTCCAAACCTCTTTCAGCGCGATTGCGTTGGATTTTAAGCATTTGTTCCATTTCTTTTGATTCAAACTGATGCGAAAAATCTTCAGGATCCAAAGTATTCGATTCATCTAGGTCGACCATGGAATGAATGGTTACGGTTTGTTCTTTCAACTCTTCGACCAATCGAACTTGCTGCTCAATAAGGAAATGTTTAATTTTTTGCTTGTCCATCGTTTAATGTTTTTGATTTTCAGAATAGGCTAAAGCACATTCGCGTACCCAAGCACCAGATTCGTGGTATTTAATATGATGTTCCAATCGCTGCTGATTGCAGGGACCGTTGCCATTTACAACTTGCCAAAATTCTTCCCAGTTGATATCACTGTACGAATACATCGGCTCGCCAAAAGCATCTTCACCAATGATTTTAACTTCTGTATCGGGAACTTTTAATCCGATTAACTCGGCTTGTGGAATGGTCTTATTGATAAATTTTTCGCGCAACTTGTCGTTCGTTTCCCGTTTAATTTTCCAGCGCATCGCATTACTGGTATGTGGAGAGTCTCCATCGTGAGGACCGAACATCATTAATGCAGGCCACCACCAACGGTCGATCGCGTCTTGTGCCATCCGTTGTTGCTCTTTCGTGCCTTCCATCATTTTCCACATGATTTCATACCCCTGACGCTGATGAAACGATTCTTCTTTGCAAATACGAACCATAGCGCGCGAATAAGGACCATATGAAGTACGTTGCAACGAAACCTGATTGGTAATTGCCGCACCGTCGACCAACCAGCCGATGGCACCGATATCTGCCCAATTCAAAGTCGGATAATTGAAAACGCTGGCATACTTCGCTTTTCCTTCGTGCAACCATTGAATAAACTGATCACGACTCACACCTAGTGTTTCAGCAGCACTGTAAAGATAGAGTCCGTGACCACCTTCGTCTTGAATCTTTGCAAGCAGAATTTTTTTCGCTCTCAAAGAAGGAGATCTGGTAATCCAATTGCCTTCCGGTTGCATGCCAATAACTTCAGAATGGGCGTGTTGCGAAATCTGTCGAATCAAATGATTGCGATAACCTTCTGGCATCCAATCCCGAGGTTCGATTTTAATTTCCGCGTCAATTTTCGCTTCGAATTCTTTTAGCAATTGTGCTTCGTCTAGCAACGTTGTTTCCATAATTCTTTGAATATGGTACAAAGTAACGCCGATTGAACGCTATCAAAAATGATGTAGCTAGGGCGAAAAACATGATCTTCATCAGTTTTTGATCTCAAAGTGTTTCGATTTGCGAATTATTTCCATAATTGTGACTTAAGTCACATTTTTAACGATTTTGGTCTATTAACTTTGCTCAAAACAATTGACATGAAATTATTAGGGAAAGGTTCGAGGTTATACAGCATCTTCAAAATGAAATGTCCTCGGTGTCACGAAGGAGAATTTTTTATTTCAAATCCGTACGATCTAAAACGAGCAGGGGATATTCATGAGCATTGTTCGGAATGTGGACTAAAATACTCCCGTGAACCTGGATTTTACTACGGTGCGATGTATGTTTCCTATGCTTTAGGCGTTGCGTTGTTCGTTACTTTATGGGTGTCATTTAATTTGTTTTTCTCGGACATTAATGTTGGGATTCAGGTATTAATTGTCTCCGTTTTCTCAATTGTCCTTGCGCCTTATTTTTACGCATTATCTAAAATAATTTGGGCCAATTTGTTCTACAGCTACAATAAAGACGCAAAAACGAAAATCACTGAGCCTGAAAAATAAGAACGCCGAATTCTCTTGGAATCGTACTAGCCGTTTGCGTTAAAAATTGTACATTTGGACGCTTTCGAAAACGGTTAAACTATGTCAGAAATTATTGTCGTTACGGGACTTCCTCGATCTGGAACCTCACTAATGATGCAGGTTCTTAATGCAGCTCAAGTGCCTATTTTACAAGATGGTGTGCGCGAGAGTGATATTAGTAATCCACAAGGATACTACGAACTAGAAGCAGTAAAAGGAATTGTAGCTAGTAACGCTTTTTTAAATGAGGCTCAAGGTCAGGCGGTGAAAATCGTAGCACCTTTGCCCGTTTACATGAATCCGAAACTCAAGTACAAAGTGTTGTTTATGCGTCGTGACCTCGAAGAAATTCTTCTTTCTCAAGAGAAGATGCTCGAAAAGGATCAAACGAGTGAACGCGAAAAGTACCGGACCATTTATGAGTTTCATTTGAAAAAGACCTACCGATTCTTCAGAGAGCACCGCATCGAATTTCTTGATGTTAATTACAATGAATTTATGAAATCACCAGAGCAAACATTACAGCAAGTGGTTGATTTTATCGGGCTTGATGCTTCTCCTGCAACATTGTCAGAAGTGGTGAACCCAGAACTATACAGAAACAGAAATGAAGGATAAAAGCAAATCGCCAGTAATCACATTAAATGGGAAGCCATTCACCGTGCCTCCAGGGGGGACCTTGGGAGTGCTAGCATTGGGGAATGTTGGAGTTAGAGCTTGGAAACAAGCAAAGAAAGAATTCGAAGAAGCAGAGAAAAATGGCGAAAAAAAAGCGTAAAGTACTTTTGGTCGGTTGGGATGCCGCCGATTGGAAAATTTTAGATAAAATGATGGACGCTGGGTTAATGCCCGCGTTTAAAAGTGTTGTTGACCGCGGAGTTCGTGGTCGTTTGGCTACCTTAGATCCACCTTTGTCTCCAATGTTGTGGACGTCAATGGCAACGGGAGTTCGTCCCTTCAAACACGGAATTTACGGGTTTGTGGAAAGTGACGGTGCAGGTGGAATTCGGCCCATTTCTTCGTATGGAAGAAAGGTCGATGCTTTTTGGAACATGTTCACGAAAGAAGGACTCAAATCAAATGTGGTTGCGTGGTGGCCTTCAAATCCCGTAGAGACCATTAATGGTGTGATGGTTTCCAATCGTTTCCATCAGGAGAAAAAAGGTTCGGAAACAATGGGGTTGGACGAATGGACAATCGAGCCAGGATCTGTGTATCCTGAAAGTTTTACGGAGCGAATTGAAGATTTACGTGTGCACCCATCTGAAATCTCAGGGAATTTGGTGATGCCATTTGTTCCCAAGGCTATAGAACTGGATAAAAAAGAAGACAAACGATTGACGGTGATTGCGAAATTTTTGGCGCATTCAACAACCGTACATTCGGTAGCGACAGAATTGCTGGATACCACGGATTGGGACATTACTGCAGTCTATCACGATGCCATTGACCACTTTTGTCACGGCTTTATGAAGTTTCACCCTCCGCGTATGGAAGGAATGGACGAAGAAGCATACGATCTTTTTAAAGACGTTGTCAAAGGAGCTTACGTATGGCACGATATGATGCTGCAGCGATTGTTGAAGCAAATTGATGATGACACCACGGTAATGATTGTTTCGGATCATGGATTTCATTCCGATCATTTGCGTCCAAAGCGCATTCCAAATGTACCTTCAGGACCTGCAATTGAGCATTCACCGTATGGGATTTTTGTTGCTGCGGGACCTGGAATTAAAAAAGGCGAGCATGTCCACGGGGCAAGTATTTTAGATGTTACGCCAACCCTTTTGAGTTTGTACGATCTTCCTTTGGGACGTGACATGGACGGAAAACCATTGGTAGGGATTTATGAAGAAGCGCCTGAAATAAAATATATTGACAGTTGGCAGGATGATGAACGTTTTGGTGGTGAATTAGTGATGGGAGCCAAAGTTGACGAGTCGACGAATGCGGCAGCATTGCAACAATTGATCGATTTGGGCTACGTCAATGACATGAACATTGCCGAAGGGGAAGACCTGGAAGCGGCTGGAAAAACGTATTTGCGCAATGTGATTCGGGAAAACAACTTCTATTTGGCAAAGTCGTACGCGAGCGGTGGAAAATACGAAGAAGCACTCGAAATTTTACTAGAAATAGAAGATCGTACCGATCCTGACTTCCGTTACTTGATGGAAATCGTCGGTGCTGCTGTGAAAACCAAACGCTTCCCACTCGCGGAGGAGTATATTGCATATATCCGAAAAGAAAAATTGTTCGCAGAGAAGTTTTTAGACCTTTTGGATGCGAAAGTTCAAATTGGACTGAACAATCCAGGGAAAGCACTGCAGCTTCTGGAGTCGGCGACAAGCAACTACCCAGATTCACCAGAAGTTTTGGTGGATTTAGGGAAGATATTGAACACGCTTCGTGAATCGGAACGTGCAAAAGAGGTGTTTGCGAAAGCTATTGAACTTGATCCAGACAATGCCTATGCACATCATGGATACGGATTGGCGGCAATGTCAATGGAAGATTATGAAACGGCATTGGATTCCTTTTTGAACGCTGTAGATCGTTTTTATCATTATCCATTGGCCCATTTGCACATGGGAGAAACCTTGGCGCTGATGAAAGAGTTTGAAATGGCCAAGCATTCCTTCGAAGTGGTGATTGCAATCGCACCGACCTTGCCGAAACCATACAAATGGCTCTTGGATCTAAATGAGATCACGGGAGACGAAGAGAAAATAGCATATTATAAGGCCATCGTAGACAAATTTAACTTGGGAGAGCGCACCATTATCACAGGCTTACCAAGTGAAAAATTGGTACAGGTGATGAATACTCTCGATAAAAAAGGCATTCGCATTGGTGGACAAAACGATTTGTTGGGCGAAGAATTGGATGTGCTGAATCCCAAGTGGATAGAAGAACATTCGGATGAGTTGATTTATGTCCCATTGGCACGAATCGGAAGTTTGCCAGTGAATTATTCGTACCGCATATTATTTGTGAATGAAGAGGTGTTCGCCGCTTCGGATTTTATGAATTCACAAGTAAAAATGCGTCCAGGAACGTACAATGAAAATTTGGTAGAAGCGCTGAAACGCCAGGATGGTGTAGCTCGGATTTGGTTAGGGCAACAGCCTAATCTAGATATACTCTATATAAATAATGTAGTAGAACTTGAAAACGAGTTGATTCAGGCCTATATTTCCACATGATCTTTTCGTTAAAATTTTGTAAATAAGATATTTTATTGGTAAATTCGGTCATCAAAAATTAATTTACTCTCATATGAAGAAAGAATTACAAGAAAGAATGTCAAAGTATACTGCTGCAGCGGCTGCTTTGACGCTTGGTGCGGCGGGTGCGAATGCGCAGATCGTTTACACTGATGTTGATCCTGATTACTCTCATCCTGGTGATGAAATTGGTGTTGGATTGGATATGGATAATGATGCAAACTTTGATTTTATCTTAGTTTCAGCGGATTCAATTTATCAAGTAACTGCTGGTACATTCCGCGTTAGAACTACTTTGGTAGCTCCTTACGGTTCTGTAGCATCAATGAATGCAGTTGCTGGTGAAGCTCCATCTTCATACAACTATGCTTTGGCTTTGAACATGAATGACATGATCGACAACACGTTGAACTGGATTTCTGCTACAAACACAATGGCATACAACGTAAACAGCTCAAATCCTTACAATGAAAATTGGAACGGTGTTACTGACAAGTACTTGGCACTTCGTTTTAATACAGGTGGTACTGACTATTACGGTTGGGCACGTATGGATGTTGACGCAATCGGTGATGCTTGGGTATTGAAAGATTACGCTTACAACGATACTGGTGCTGGAATTTTGGCAGGTGAAGGTGGTGTTGGTTTGGATGAAACTAACATGGAATCTTTGGTTCACTTCATTAACCAAGCGAACAACACTGTTTTGGTTCGTGTTAACGAAAACGTTACTAACGCAAACGTTACAGTTGTTGCTTCTTCAGGTCAAGTAGTTCAAACAGGAGTAGTTGAAAACGGAGAGTTTTCTGTAGCTATGGACGGTTTGACTTCTGGAATTTACATGATCAATGTAACTTCTGAGCAAGGAACAATCACTAAGAAAATGATCGTACGCTAGTTTCTAGCTTTCGACAAAATAATGAAGTCCTGGTCTTTTAGATCAGGGCTTTTTTTGTACCTAAAATTAGATGTCTAATATTAATACAAGGCAAAACGAGAAGTTTGAATCCGCTAAACGAAAAAAATCTTTCAGGGAAGTAAAAATGTCTTGAAAAGACTGGTTGCAACGATTGTTCGGGAATACCGGCACACACACAAAAAAAGGAGACCGAAGCCTCCTTTCAAAAAGTATAGCGTATTTGTTATAGCGTTCGTCCCGGGTACACCTTCAATGCTTCCTCGATACATTTCACTGCTTTACGCAAAGAGTCTTGTTTCAGTACATACGCCAAACGGGCTTCTTGTTTACCTGCTCCAGGTGTCGAGTAGAATCCACTTGCTGGCGCCATCATCACAGTTTCACCTTCATAGTCGAACGATTCCAATAACCACTGGCAGAATTTGTCGGTATCATCTACAGGGAATTTCGCGACACAATAAAAAGCACCTCTTGGTTTTGGACAAAATACACCTTCGATCGCGTTCAAACCATCTACCAAAATGTCGCGTCGTGCCACATATTCTTCAACGACGGTATCAAAATAAGATTGTGGTGTATTAAGTGCCGCCTCTGAAGCAATTTGAGCTAGAGTTGGAGGTGAGAGTCGTGCTTGTGCAAATTTGAGCACTGAGGTCATTACTTCTTTATTCTTAGAAACCAAAGCTCCAATCCGCGCGCCACACATCGAATAGCGCTTTGAAACCGAATCAATTAAAATGACGTTATCTTCGATTCCCTTCAGGTTCATTACGGAGTAGGGTGTTGCTCCATCGTAACAAAATTCACGGTAAACTTCATCGGCGAACAAAAACAAATCGTGTTTTTTGACGATGTCACGCAGTTTTTCCAATTCTTCTTTCGTGTACAAATATCCCGTTGGATTCCCTGGATTACAAATGACAATCGCCTTTGTCTTTTCAGTGATTTTTTTCTCAAATTCTTCAACTGGAGGAAGTGCAAAACCCGACTCAATAGTTGAATTAACAGGCACGACATTCAAACCAGCAGCTGTAGCAAATCCGTTGTAGTTCGCATAAAATGGCTCTGGAATAATTACTTCATCGCCTGGATTACATGTCGCCATAAAACCAAATGAAAGTGCCTCAGATCCACCTGTTGTGATAATAATTTCTTCTGTACTTACATCGATCCCAACATTACGG
>JBNKGN010000042.1:0-15394 GCA_050289845.1 Crocinitomicaceae bacterium
CGACACCTCCATCTTACATATGTCAACACAAAAGCACTCTGGATCCTCACCCTCTGGCTTCGGATGCGGTCTAGGCATGCCTTTCGCAAACCCATCAAGTGCATCAATGTTGATTTCATCATCGAAAACTACAATAACAAGAAGATTACAAATGCACTTGTAAGACCTTTCAAACAGATATTACAATGAATTGTCTTTGTCTTGGTGCCGCGCAAACAGAAATGTTACAAGAAGCGTTTCCAGGATACGAGGCTCCCGTTTCTGCAGAAAAAATGGCCGAATATATCGCTGACTTTTCGCTTAATGCTGACAAATGGATTCGAGGAAAAATAATTCCCGTTTCATTATCAACCCCGTAAATCATCGATAGAACGACATCAAACATCGTTTAAACAGCAATTATTGTCGTTGAGAAACATATTTGGTTCATCCAAAAACGATTAACTTTCATTTAATAACATGATTTCAATTTTCTTCCATGAAAGTTTTAATTTTACCTACTACTAACAACCACTGTTTTGATTAGATCTTTTTATTAGCATAGTTTAGATGTCACCAAAATAGAATTGTAGTTTATATAGTTTAGCGCTCCCCGATGGTAACATTGGGGAGTTTTTTTGTGCGTAAAAAATTTTATTCGAGAATTCCTGTTACTTTGGTTGCCAAAGTGCATTTACTTGAAAACTGAGATTGCTTTTTGAAAAAAGTTGACAAAATATCCGCGTTATCCGAATCCGAAATAATTGCCATGGCGAAGAAAAATCGTCGGTATTTCGGAGCGTTGTATGATCGTTATTTTGATCAGATTTTTCGCTTTGTCTTCAAACGATTGGGAGGAAATGAAGAAGTTGCCGGTGACGTTACTCAGCAAACTTTCATCAAAGCCATGGGACATCTCGATAAATATGAGGATCGTGGATTGCCTTTCAGCAGTTGGTTGTATCGCATTGCGCAAAATGAAGTTTCCATGTTCTTTCGACAACAGAAAAAAGAATTTGCCGTTTCCATCGATGAAAGTCGTTTAATGGACATGGCCAGCGAAGCGAATATTAGTAATTACATGAGTCAGGAACAGCAAGAAAAACTCGTGGAAAGTCTGAATCAACTGCAACAAGAACACCAGGATTTGATCGAATTGCGCTTTTTTCAAGAATTGAGTTTTAAAGAAATCGCTGAAATTTACGATATTACGGAAGCAAATGCGAAAATGAGAATCTACCGAATACTTGAAAAGATCGGTAAAATGTGGACGGAGGAAAAATGAGAAAATTCACCCTAAATAAAGAACAAAAGGAACTGACACCGAGCGAAGAGCAAATCAAGCGTCAGAAGGATTTTGCGCGTCTCCATCACGACTATGAGAAGATCATGAAGCGAGGGAAAAAACCACTCTATCGCGATCCGAAACTGTTCCTGCTTCTACTGATTCTCGGATTGATGTTCTTGCTCATTTTCCTTGAATCCTAAAGGGCTATTTGCAGCACGACTCCTTTTTTTGTATTTTCATTCGAAATTCAAAGCATTGACTCGATCTGGATTTCTTTGTGTACTGCTACTGTTGCCATTTTTTGGTGTAACACAGGACATCCATTGGTCGCAGTTCAATGACAATCCCATCTTTCAAAATCCGGCAAATGCAGGGCAATTCAACGGCGATGTTCGCTTTGTTGGAAATTACCGAGATCAATGGCGCAGTGTTACTGTTCCTTTTCAAACGTTAAATTTTTCGGTGGATTCAAAACCGTACAACCGACGGGATATTGGCTATGGTTTAATGGTATTTCACGACGTTGTTGGCGATGGAAATTTCAGAACCATTGAAGTTCAGGGAAATCTTTCGAAAAATTTTAAACTGACAAGCGACTCAATGCACTCCGTGCGCGTTGGGTTTAATATGGGGTTGAATCACCGTCAATTGAATTTCGACAATTTTTATTTTGACAACCAATTTGATGGAGTGCAATTCTTCCCTTCGCTACCTACTGGTGAAATCTTAAATTCCGATCGAAAAACAAATGTTAACCTTGGGGCAGGCGCAACGTATCAATATTACGTCGATGAACATTTTAACATTACGGGTGGAATCAGTTTTTTCAATTTGAACCGACCCAATCAAGGATTTTATGGACAAACCATCCAACGCGATGTGCGTTTCAACTTCTTCGGAAAAGGTATTTATGCGCTCAATTATGATTGGGATTTGGTTCCTGGAATACAAGTCTCAATTCAAGGAAAATACCGCGAAGTACTCGTCGGATCTTCGGTCAAATACACGCTGATCAATCGATTGGGTGAGTATCGTGCGGTTTACGGAGGACTCTTTCTACGAAATCGCGATGCCGCTTATTTTTCACTTGGAATGGATTATCAAGCCCTATTTGTTGGCGTGAGTTACGATCTCAACTTTTCAAAATTGGTACCCGCCAGTCGTGCGCGTGGAGGCATGGAAATCGCTGTACGCTACATTATCAATCGCTTCAAACCGAAGAAAATCGTTCACAGAATATGTCCAGATTATATTTAGCACTTTGTTTTATCGTGTTCGCTGGATATTCATTCGGACAAAGTCCGTTGAAGAAATACCTCGATTTTGCAAAAGAGCAATACGACAAAGGTGATTATTTCTACGCGCTCCAGTATTACGAAAAAGCCATGGAACTCGATTCCGCAACCGTTGATATTGTTTGGCAATACGCGGAGACTTTGCGCGCCTACAAAGACTACAGAAAAGCAGAATATTACTATGCTAAGGTCTACGATAAAGAAGAAGCGCGGATTTACCCTTACAGCTTGTTGTATCTCGGATTGATGCAGAAGCAAAACGGAAAATACGATGCCGCTTTGGAAACCTTCAAAAAGGCAAAAAAGAAATACTATAAAGACAAAAAAAGCTATCTCTATCAGAAAGCAAAACGCGAAATAGAAAGTACCGTATGGGCAAAATCTGCTCTACGAGATACATTGGACGTGACTATAACGCAATTGCCAGAAACTGTCAATACTCCGAATTCTGAGTTCGGTCACGGCATTCACAATTCCGTCTTGTATTTCTCGAGTCTTCGCGCGGATTCTATCAGTGCGGCAGAAGAAGTCTACGGGACAAATTATCGTACACATCTGTATCAAAGTGAAATTCAAGACAATGTATTTCAGTCAGGCACCAAAATTAACGCCCTTGCGCAGGAAGCTCTGAACAGTGGGAATGGCACTTTCTCTCTGGACGGTCGTCGTTTCTATTTCAGTCATTGCGTGGAAGAAAGCTATAACTACCGTTGTAAAATAATGGTGGTAAATTACGATAACGGGCAATGGAATTATATCGATTCTCTGGGAGAAATAATCAATGCCCCTGGCGTCAATTCTACCATGCCTTGTATCGCCGAATTAAACGGAAAAGAAACACTTATTTTCGCTTCCAACCGAGAAGATTCCGAAGGTGGATTGGATTTGTACTATAGCGAAATTAAAAATGGCAATCAGTTCGGAAAAGTGCGCGCGATTAAGACCTTGAACACACCAGACAATGACATTACGCCTTGGTGGGATGCTTCGACACAATCGCTCTACTTCTCTACTTCCTGGGAAGATGGGTTCGGTGGTTACGATGTGTATGCCTCGCGATTCACCACCAAATTTGAAGCACCTGTGAACGCTGGAATTCCCGTAAACAGTCCTGCCAACGACATCTATTATTTCAAGGATCTGGATACGGGTTACGTTACCTCGAATCGTATTGGTGTGTTATACAGCAAAAACCCAACGTGTTGCAGTGACATTTTCACGCTAAAACCTCCGAAAAAGATCATTCCACCAACACCTGAAGAAACGTTGGAAGACTTAATGAAGCGCTTACCTGTTACATTGTATTTCCATAATGACATTCCCAACCCAGATTCATGGGCAACCACGACCAACGTCAATTACATCGATTCATACCACGATTACACGGCGATGCTAGAAACCTACAAGAAGGAATATGCCAAGGGACTGACGGGCGTTAAATCGGACGAAGCAAAGGAGGACATTGAAAGTTTTTTCATAGAATTTGTGGATCAGGGGGTAAAAGATCTGGCGGTGTTCCGTGACTTATTGTTGGAAGAATTAAACAAAGGTGCCCGCATCAACATCACGGTAAAAGGATTTGCCAGTCCGCTTGCCAAAACGAATTACAACGTTAATTTAACGAAACGAAGAATCGCATCATTGGTCAATTACATGCGAGCGTACGACGGAGGAGTATTTGCCCCATATCTCGACGGGACGGCTGAAAATGGAGGAAAAGTTGTTTTCTCCGAAGTTCCTTTTGGAGAATATACGGCGAATCAACTCACAAGTGACAATCCCAATGATGTCCAAAACTCCGTGTATTCCCGTGCGGCAGCAATCGAACGAAAAATTGAAATTCAAAGTGTAACGTACCTCGACCAAGACACGGTTTTCGCTTTGGTATCTGATCAACCATTAATTGACGCGGGAGCAAAAAAACAAGGCGATTTGATCGAATTGGAATACACGATTCGCAACAACTCCGACGCACCAATCACCATCGATTCGTATCGATCTCCCTGCGAATGCACCAAAGCAACAATAGACGCGTATGAATTGGCTCCAGGTGCTTCCACAAAAGTTAAAATGACTGTTGATACAGCGCATTTATCTGGATTTACGGTTAAATCCATTTACGTAAAATTGAAAGGATCACCACAGGAACTCAGACTCTACATGACTTCTCAAATAGAATAAGCAGTGATTTCGAAGAATGTCGTATTTTTGTCGCAGAACTAAAGAGATGAGTGACAACACCGAAATTATTGCCAAGCCAAAAACGAGACTAAAGTTTATTGACATGGCGCGTTCTGTAGCCATTATTCTAATGCTCGAAGGACATTTCATAGAACATACCTTTAAGTACTTCAAACCGATGGTAAAGGCTGTTCAAACCAAAGGCACTTCAGGATCGATTCTGTTTGATTGGTTTTACTTTATGAAAGGATTCACAGCTCCATTGTTCTTTAGCGTTACAGGAATTGTTTTTGTGTATTTGCTTGCACGTAATAAAGATGCTGGCTATTTCCGAAATCCACGTGTTAAGAAAGGATTCAAACGCGTTCTGGAATTGCTTTTTTGGGGATATGCACTGCAATTGGCGATTTTAACACAATACGAAAATTATTTCCGCCTCGAGTTCGGTGCCTGGGTTTCTGCTTTCCACGTGTTGCAATGCATCGGAATGGGGATTGCTGGTTTGTTATTGATCTATGGACTGTATAAACTAGTGCACTACATCCCTTTGTTTGTCTGGTATTTTATCGGTGGAACCGTAATCTTATGTTTTAACCCTTATTTCAAAACTCTTGCTCCGGAACATTATATTCCCGCAGGTGCGCCAAGTATTATTCAAAATATTATTAAAGGTCCCGACTCCGTTTTTGCACTGGTTCCTTGGATGGCCTACACCTTGTACGGGGGAATGATCGGTGCGATTTTGGTACGTTTTCAAGACAACGTAAAAACATATTGGTTCCCTCTCCTTTTTATAACGATCGGATTAATTCTTAACATTTGGCCACGTCCTATCTTTATCCAATTCGATGAATTCCTTGGTATGATTGGTTTGGACAACATTAACTTCGTGGTTAACTCATGGTTGTTCACGCGATTTGGACAAATTCTGATGGCATTAGGAATTTTCATGTTGATTGAAAAGATCTTTGATCCAAAGGCAGAATTGTTTTTAAAAGTGGGACAGAATACTTTGCCAATTTACGTGATTCACGTCATCATACTATACGGTGGATTAATTGGCTACGGATTGAAAAACTTTATGACCCACACTCTAGAAGGTTGGGAAGCGGTGCTAGGGGCCGTAATTTTCATTGGAACATTCGTAGTATTTATCAAATACCTTGATTTCTTCAATAAAATTTATGATTCAGTATTGAATACAATCTTCTTCTGGAGAAGGAAAGCAAAAAAAGCGTAGTTACTACTGCAACTTCTTTCGTCGAACTCTTCGCGCTCTTCTCATCGATTTAGCCACAACCAAATTGTGATAATGTCGGATTCCGCAATCACTTTCGATTTGCAATTCCATTTTGTAATCGCCTTCGTCCTTTAATACAACAACTCCTGAAGGCTTCGAAGAGATCACCGAATCATTCAATTTCCAGGTCAACAGTGCATTCGGATAAATCGCCTCGTAGGTCACAATAAAATCGCCTCCTTTCTCCTGCACCAACTCGATATCGTAAAAATTGCGATCCAAGTGGTATTCTTTGCGATGTGCAGACACATAATTGTACACGTTTTTATTGATCTTTTCCGCGTACCGTTTTTTGACGTTTCGGATGAAATTCGTTGCTAGGGGTTCATTAAAGAATGCCGAATAAAATGTCGCAGCGATTAAATAAGATCCGTTTTCATTGGGATGTGCGCGATCTTTGTAGTAGAGGTTGATATTCTCTTTACTGCGAAGGTCCTTCCATGCCATACCCACTGGTACAACAGGTAAATCGAAATGTTTCCCCATCCATTTGTAACCATTTCGAATCGAATCGGCCATTTTCTCATAGGAATCAATCTCCTCACGTTCAGGAAAGCCATCTTCATAGCCCCATGTCATATAGAAGCGGACATTCGAACAACGATTATTCGCATAAATGGAATCTAAGATTTGCGCGACATACGGCACCGTTGCAGTATCCAAATACTCTGGAGGAAAGCTCATTTCGCGACTAAAGCCTTGAATAATGACATAATCCCATTGGCGTTTGCGAATTGCTTCGAACATGTCCTGACGCCCTGTATGCACTTTAAACGAAGCGCCTGCCTGGGTGTTTTTCTCAACCAATATGTTCTTTCCTGACTTCTGAGCCATTTTTTCGAACATTTCGGGCATGTCGTTCATAAAAGTATAGCTGTTCCCTATGAAAAGGAATTTAAGAGGTTCTGGCTCCGTTTGCGCATTCAGCCCAAAACTACCTGCGAAAAGTACAGCAATACTACTTGCAATTATAAGGAAGAGGTCTTTCATCACTGTCGTTTGAAACGTATACGAATACTAACAGCAAAAGTTAGTCCAAAATTGTACGAAATGTACATTTTTTCTTATGCAAGCCTAATTTTCTCCGCGCACTCGAACAATTCATCCTGCGACAACGTCAATTTAGGATTTGAAAAATTCATGTCATCCATTTTATCGATTGGTATGAGATGAATATGTGCGTGCGGTACTTCCAATCCGATCACAGCAACACCAACACGTTTGCAAGGAAATCCACCCTTCACTTTGTGCGCTACCGACTTTGCGAAGACCATCATTTCAGCAAGGGTCGAATCGTCGATATCGAAAATATAATCAATCTCCGTTTTCGGAATGACCAATGTATGACCTTTCTTCAAAGGCATGATGTCTAAAAATGCGAGAAACTTCTCGTTTTCAGCAATCTTGTGACAGGGAATTTCACCTGCAATAATTTTTGAAAAGATGGTTGCCATTATCGTGAAATTTCAACAATTTCAAATTGGATGATTCCATTAGGCGTCACGACATCGGCAATATCACCGACTTCTTTGCCCAGTAACCCTTTTCCGATTGGCGACTCTACACTAATCTTTTTCGCTTTGAGATCCGCTTCATTTTCGGCCACGAGTGTGTAGACCATTTCCATCCCATTGCTTGCATTTTTAATTTTGACCGTAGACAAAATAAATACTTTCGAATCATCGATCTCCGAATCGTCAATCACGCGTGCATTTGAAAGAACAACTTTCAATTTAGCAATTTTGGTTTCCAAATGTCCTTGTGCTTCTTTAGCGGCATCGTATTCGGCATTTTCCGACAAATCTCCTTTGTCGCGCGCATCTGCAATTTGTTGAGAGATAGCAGGACGTTGCACGGTTTCCATATCGTGTAATTCGTCTTTTAACTTTTTAAGTCCTTCCGCTGTGTAATATGATATCTGTGACATAGTGTAAATTCTTATAACAAAAACAAGAGAGCCCATACGGACTCTCTCGTTAATCAAATATAGTAAAATTTCTTTACTTCAGGCTAATCGTAGCTCCGATCGTGTGAATCACTCCGAATACTCCTGCGAAACGTGCAGCGTATTCAAGACCAAGTGCATTTTGATTCTCTCCAACCAATGCATCCACAGAGAAACCAGCTGTTGGTCCTGCAAGCGCATTAGAGCGATTCTCAGCACTGAACAAGTTCTTTTCGTAAACAAACCCAGCGCGAAGATTAAATGCCATCTTATCTGTTGTCATTTGATAATCTGCACCAACGCGGTATTGATCACTTGAAAATGAATTGGCTGTAAACCCTAAAGCCACTCCCAATTTATTGTTCTCGTCAAAGATGAAATCATACGAACCACCGATTCCTAATAAAGAAGGCATCTCGTATGTTGCAGAACGCTGCTCCAAAGTTGCTACATCTCCAGTCGAAACATAGTTGATTTGTGTTGCCAAACCATCACCTCTGTAACGCATTACCGGTCCAACATTCTTCAATGTAATTCCAAATTTGATTTGATCTTGCTCTCCAGTTACGTAACGAATCCCTGCATCGATTGCGACACCGTTCGCTTTAAGATTCGAAATGCTCTCTGAAATCACTTTAAAGTTGATTCCACCGTAGATAGATTGCGAGAACGATCTTGCATATCCAACGTTGAACACATTCGCACGTGGTGTAAAGAAACCAATGTTTCCTTCCGGGTTGTCTACTGTCGTAATCTGGATATCTCCGAAGTTCATTGATTGAACACTAATCGCGATCACATCATTCTCAGAAACGCGTTGCGCGATACCTGCACTATTAAATGCGATACCTGCACTTCCCATCCAATTGCTGTAATTGAATTTAATCTGCGTTTTGTCTGTAAAAGCCAATCCAGCGATGTTCGTGAAAGTAGCTTCCAGTCCGTTTGTACTTGAGATACCAACGTCTCCCAAAGCTGAACTTCTTGCCCATGGATTCACCAACATGTGGGAAGCACCTGCAGATCCAACGCGATCTTCGTTCCCCGCAGTTGCTGCGAAGCTGGAAAAAATCGCAGCTCCGACAACAAATGCACTTTTCATTTTGTTTATTGAATATTTCATTTCAATCCTACTTTAATCTTATTAAATACCGTGCAAGTCAATTTGTTTCATACCTCCGAAGAACTTGACAATTGTCTCTCCTACGTCCGGCACATCCACATGGATGAGGTAAACTCCTCCAGCTACTGGAATACCCTTGTGGTTATTCAAATCCCAATCAATTGATGTGATAGGACTATCTTTCTTAAAGGTACGTACAAGCTTACCGTTTACTGAGTAAATCTTCACAGTACATCTTTCAGGAAGGTTCGTAATCTTCACTCGCGTATCCAAACGGTTTCTTTCGTATTCAGAATATGCATAGTATGGATTCGGAACTACATTGATCATATCTAACACATCGGTTAAACGATCCAAACTTCCTTTTTCTGTAGCAATGTCTGACATGTTCCAAGAATACATTGGCTGTCCATTGTTTTTACCAGTTGCTGTAAAGTTTTTGTATTCTTTACTCACACGCAACTTGATTGTTACGTCTGTCGGTAAATTTTGTGGGTCCACTGTATATCCTTGCGCCGCTAATGGATAAGCAACCCAGCTGATGCTTCCGTAGAAGTCACGTTTTGCTGTTGAGTTGTTACTCATTACCAAGTTCATCAATTGCAATCCGTGGTGTGTTGCATTGTTTTCACCTTCTGATGGAACGTATGCCGGGAAATCGTGTCCTAACAAATATCCATTGATTGATCCATTATCTCTAGAGAAAATGTACACTGGTTGCATACCTCCCATTAATGGGTTACCACCATTGTCAACGATATTGTCTGTTGGATTCCAAATCATATCCGCACCGTTCTCCGAAGCAAGGAATGAATTCTCACCAAATGCCATGTACAATCGTGATCCTGTTTCAAGGTCAACCGCGTATCCTGGGAACCAACCCATACCAGTTCCTCCGTTCGCATCAACTGTACCGTCTTTCTTCACAGAAGGACTTGCACGAAGCTCTCCTGGCTCTGCCTGACCAACGTTAAGTGCAGAACTTCTACCCAATTCGATAACCGGACAACGTGTCCATTTCGATTGGTCGTCTGTAATAACGATATCCACAGAAGGAAGGAAGCTTATTGAAGCACCGTTTTTCGCTGAAGTTGGCGCTGGATAATTGTAATAAGCCATCGGCATAAAGCTTGACTCGTATCCAACCATTTTGTGCGGTGCAATACCTCCACCAAGGATACGTGCCCATTGTTTGTCTGGATCAGCAAAATTATTCGGTGCTTGCCAATCTGCGTAATTACATGGGTCTAAGTAGTCACGATACGTAGGTTGAGTATCATCTAAACACTCGTAACCAGCATCATTCGCATCTGTATTTGGAGAATACGTACCAGAACGAATCCAGTTCGTTGGATAGAATGCATCGTTATCTGGAACGAAAGACAACCACAATTTAGAACTATCTGCGAACGATGCCGTAGCGCTGATTAGATCTGTTGTACGTGCTTCTACTCCACCTGACGCACCATCTGGTAGATAGTAATTGTTTTGCGTAATTTGAACTGAAATCCCCCATTCAGGAATGATTTGCTCATTGTTCGTAGAAATTGCCACTTCTGAAGTCACAGAATCTGTTGGAGTCGATGAACCTTCACTTTCGTAGCGATAGATCACCCAACTTGCATTGTCTGCTCCATTACTAATTGTAGTGCTGTAATCACGGAAACGACATTCGAAGTATCCATCCATTACATTCAAAGGATCAACAACTTTTACAGCGATTGGTCCTTGTCCATATTGGTACTCAGGAGCATCCATGTGACCTGTTGCAACAATCTCATCCATTGACGCTTTCGTCAACTCCAAAGAACGATTTCCGTTTCCATGTCCATCCAATCGACGGATAATAGGACTTGAACCGTACTCGATATTTTGTCCTGTACCATCAGCTTCTGGCATTGGATTGTGAGGAATCGCTGAAACTGGAGTGATTGCTGTACCGTCATAGTTCAAACGCGAAGCAATGTAAGGGATTTTCTGTCCTTCCAATTTCGTTGGATCATTCGGATCGTATTCTGCCCAAAGATTGTAAGCGTATGCCACTGCGATATAATAGTATGTTTTATGATTAACTAAAGCAGTGTTTCCTTGTGCAAACAAATCTTCCGTTACCAAGAATGAGTGACGAATTCCAGCATCTTCTCCATCTACCATTTCTTTTGGCGAAGAGAATCCTAAATCTTCGTTGAACTCAAAGTTGATCAAACGATCTACTCCATTTTCAAGGTCACATTGTGCGACAAGACGTGCTTTTGAGTTGTCTGTGATGTCAGCAACACCAGCATCCTCATCAATCATTTGGTAGATTTGATATCCTTCGAATCGGTAGAAACGGTCTACACCTGGATCTGTAATATTGATCTCATCTTCTACTTCGTACGATTCATTGGCGTTGTTCGAACCTGATGGGTTGTCCAACATCAATACCAATTGATTTTCCAATTCCTGAATCGTGATACGCGGAGCGTTCGGCGGATCTAGGATTTTGAAACATGCATCAAACAATGCTTGTGCTTTTGTATCTGCTCTTTTCAACGCTTCTACAGAAGAGAATGGGTCTCCGTCGCTTCCACGACCATAAACGATACCTACGGTAATGTTGTTGACCGCTCCTGGACGCAATGTAAACGGTCCAGCGGATTGAACAAAGCGTCTATCTTCTGGTGGGTTCGGGGTTCCTCCATTTGCATTGTACTCTGCCCAATCACCATTGATAATATCACCATCAGTTGCCCAACCAAGTGGATCTGAATCTCCAGGGAATACATACGTTGTAGGTGTTGATGTTACACCAGAGTTGTAGGCGTTACCACCGTAAAAAATTTGCGAACCATCTGCCCAGAAACCACGCATAAAGTTGTAGAATTCTGCCGCATTTGAAGGGTCACTTGTTGGGAAGATTGCCCCATTCGTATAATAGGTGAATAGACGCATACCATAACGTTCGTTATCGATAATTGAATCGTGGTAACCTACCCCAATTCCACGATAAACGATCCCAGAATCTGCAATTGCTTCCAACACTGTTGGATATACATAGTCTCCAACCACCGAATCAAAATAAGGACCAACGTTATCACGTCCATCTGCATCTTGGTATGGTCCTTCGAAGAAGTCAACTCCAATTGCTGGCGGGTTTTCACCATATCCTTGAGATCCACCATTTGTTTCATCCAATGCATCACCGTTGTATGCGTATCCTAAACCTCTGGAAACATCACATCCAACATAATCATCTTGGTAGTTTCCTAAATCTGGATCAAGGTATTGCGCGAAGTACGTATTGAAAAGTGTTTGTGTTCCACGGTTAATCATTTCATAGTTGTAGAAAGTCATGCGGTTCACTTCGTCATTCGTTGCGAAAGCGAATGCTTGTGCACGGATCTCCATACCAATTGGTTCTCCGTTTGATTCTGTGTGAATGTTTCCTTTATCATTAAATACCCACCAGTGTGTTTCATCACCAAAAAGTGATACACGACGGTCGATACCACATTCGATATCATCACGTCCCAAGATATCATCGTACCAAGGAACATCTCCATTGGCAGGATCATAAAATGACTGTGAACTTTCAGGATGATCGTAGAAAGGTGCCAACCAGTAATCCTGACCGATGTCCACATTACCGTGTGCTGGCCACTCGTAAATACGCGTCAACTCGTCGTTCGTAGGAACAGTTGCCTCGTCACAAGCTGTAGGATCTGCATTCGAACCATTACATGCTTCCCACCAGATCGTATAGCGAATTACTTCTGCTTTACGAATAGTGTAAAAACGGTCATAGAACAAACACTGATCTGGATCAATATTTGCTTCACCAAAATCACGCACTGCGTTTGCGTCTACGGGTACTCCAGGATCGTAGTTACCGCTTCCGATATCTACAGTCAAAGGACCAGGCCAAAAGTCATTTCCAGTACGGAAAGTGATCGCAGCTAGTTTTAACTGACCGTTCACATCTGTTCCACCCATCCAGAGGGCTCCAGAATAAATCGCGAACAAGTTCTCACCTCCGACTTCGTAGGCTGCTACGCTGTTTTGACGATCCTGGAACATACTTCCTCCTTGCTCAATAAAGGCACTCACGTCATTAAAACTCATGGTAATATTTGCCGTTGCAGGAGAACAATTGGCTCCTTTTGCATTGACGGCAGCAGTACTTCCGCCCCCACTTCCAGCGGGTTTACCGCCTAAGGTTTTATAGGCGAGCGCTCCATCTGACCACAACACGGTTGTTGCGCCCAGGATAATTGCTATTAGTTGCTTTTTCATAATGCTTTCTTCTACTTATGAATTAAAAATCGAATTTCACCCCTAAACGAATAGTTCTTGGAGAACTAATGTTGAAAGGATTTTGAACCTTCATTGTGTAGTAATCTCTGAATGACTGCTCATCCAATTGATTCTGGATTGAGTTTTGGCTACCAGCTGCTGCTAAGTATCCGTCATCATCCCAGTTTCCTGTTGCGCGATAAACACCCAATACGTTGAATTGGTTGAACAAGTTTGTTACACGTAAATAAACATTCAAGAACACTGCTTTTTTGTTATCCTCTTTCCCCATTTCCAATTCCATTGTTCTATCCAATTGTAAATCCAATCGGTAAGACCATGGCAAACGAGAACCGTTTGTTGTACCTACCAAACCTGAGTTTTGCGGGCTAAACTGTGCAGCATTGGTGATTGTTCCTTGTGCTGAATAAGGTGAACCTGAGTAGATATTAGAAACGATGTTCAAACCAGTGTTTTCAAATACTTTGAAATCTCCAAGTGTTGGTCCGTTATAATCTGCTCCACTTCCGTAGCGGTAATCAGCTGTGATAGCGAATGCATGACGACGATCGAACGAGTATGGGAAGATTGCTCTCAAGTTTGGCAAACCTGCCTGGATCAAACCAGCAGCAGACGTTGCATCTGAACCTGTACCATCCGCAAACTGCAATGTATAGTTAGCAGTCATACGTAGGTTTCCTGTGCGTCGAAGATCGTAAGCAATTGTCATCCCTTTAACGGTACCGAAGTCACGGTTACCGAAAGTACTGTAGGTTGCTGGATACGCTTCAAAGATGTTTTGAAGTTGTACGTTGTTTCTTTGCTCACGGTAGAACGCTGAGATTTTCAAAGATGATGTACGTGTCAATACTTGTTGGAAACCAATTTCGTAATCCACGGTTGTTTCTGGCTTCAAGTTCGAGTTTGAAATTGTCGCGCTACGTGAGTTAATGAATTGGTATTCGAATGGATCAAAACGGAATCCAGAAGTCGGACGTTTTGTCAAGATATCGTAGTGTGCAAAGAAAGATGCTTCATCTGAGATTGGGAAAGAGAACGCAATACGTGGCATTACATTCACTTGTGGTTTGTAATCCTCGAATGCATCAGCAGTTGGTGTGTCCAAACTTGGATCAAGCAACCATGGAGCAATTCCTGAAGGTCCACGCAATGTTTTTGGGTCCTCAACAACAACACCGTTTGCATCGTACCAAACATCTCCGTTTCTAAATCCGTTAATTTGCGTTGGATTATTTACATCGTTTACGTAAACAACGTAATCATCTCCAATAGAGCTAGGGATACTTACCCACTCTTCACCTGTTGCTTTCGCTTCTGCTGCTGTTCTTGCCTCGTAGAACAAGTAACGGTCTTTCAATACTGGTTGATTCGCATCGAATACGTCAACACGTACCCCAACGTTGAATACGATGTCGCGGAATGCAAATTTATCCATAAGGTATCCCGCCATGTAAATTGGTTGGAAGGCTCCTACAAATCGTTTGTAATTTCCGTTATCATCTGTTTCGTTAAAGTATTTTGAGATATCTGTTACCCCGTTTACTTTGTTTCCTGTGTGATCATATCCCCAATAAGAAACGAAAGAGTTACCACCATTCAACAATTCATCTGGTGAGAACATGTCAAAACTGTAGATGTTTGGATCGTATTTATCGATATCGATGTAATCTGTTCCGTCTACTCCTTGAGAGATCAATCCTTCTTCATAAAGGTATTTTCTCAAGTTGTAATCAAAGAATGACTGATTGTCGTTATTCACTTGTCCACCGTAATTTCCTGTTCCTGACAAATAAGCATATCCGGTATTCAAACGATCGTAGTTAATATACATACGTCCTAATGAATCAACATACTCTGCTTGAGATTTGTCTAACTCAGTAATGTGGAAGTTTGCGTATTGACGTGCAATTTGCCAAATAGAGATCGGTCCATTTCCTGCACCACTTGTAGTCGTACCAGAAGTCCAACCACGGTCCCAACGTTTCTC
>JBNKGN010000043.1:0-15336 GCA_050289845.1 Crocinitomicaceae bacterium
TGCTCTTCCGATCTCCAAAAACAGTAAAGAACACAGAAATTTCTACTGTGTATTCAGGTGAAAAATTTGATGATCCGCGTCACAAGGCTTTATTGGAGGAATTGGATATTTGCACGGAAGCACCCGACGATTGTCCTTTCTGTGCTGAATGTACCCCTTCATTTTTCCGGTTTTTCGAAATAAAGAAAGGAAGCTTGAAAGATGTGTTTGCTATTCAAATCAAAGCGGAATCGATTCTCAAGCACGAAGAAATGGCGAATCCAACAAGAGAAGTACGCGTGTATGTTCGTGAAAGTGGTTCTTTGGTGCAAAGCAATCGAATTCGAGGCTACATCATCAATACGATCACAAAACCTTCGGGTGTCGACGATCTAATTGTCCGAATTTATCGTGAAATTGACGAAGAAGATCATTTTTTCCATTGTTTGTTTCAGTGGTCGGAAGCTGATAAAAAGTACAAATTTAAGTCGGTGGAACGCATTGAAGGAAAAAATTGGGGCGGTGATGTGAAAGCTGATCAAAAAGAAGCTACCTCACAACAAGTCTACAATGAATTGATTGCCGAAGGATTTATTCTATGAAACAATTCGCCGCTCTTTTCCTACTACTTTTTCTTGGGGCATGTACGTCGAGTTACCCTCTTAAATCTGTCGACTACAACGATTTATTCACAGACGGCAACAGCAAAGTTTGGGTCATCGAAAAACAAGTGTTACGAGGCGTCAACGTGGCTCCCTATGAAAAATGGTCAAAAGATGCTTTGATTTTCCATTCCAATGGAAGGGTCGATTACATTTCACTTAAAGCGATTGGGCACAAAGAGCCGAAAAGAGGAACGTATTATTTGGATTCTGATACGCGTGAAATATCCATTAATTTTGAGGATGAGCAATGGTTCTTTAACTTGCCTTTTCTTAAAGAAGATCGCGTAATTTTAGCGCCTGCGAAAAACTCAGATGTCCGATTTAAGCTAGAATTAATTCCGCTACCGGAACTTTAATATTTCAATAATTTTTTTCGTGTAACGAATCCACCCTCTTGGATGGTTATCCAGTACAATCCTGCGGGCAATTCAGCAATATTAATGGAGGTAACCTTCTCAAAACGCCCTTGCAATTGTCCGTTCGTAGCGTATACAGCAACCTCATCCGCCTGGAGATTGAAATAAACGTTACCGTTAGTAGGATTAGGGGACATTTGAATTGTTTCCGGTGTTGCTTCAGAAATTCCTACAGGATCTTCTTTAAACACTGAAATTGAGTCGAGGTACAACTTAAAACCATCGTAAGTTCTGTTGACAAACGCGAGATGCACTTGTTGATTGTCCAATCCAAAGTCACTTAAATTGATCGAACGCACATTCCATGTCGCCAATTCCTGATTTACGACCAAAAGAGTATCTGTAAAGCTCGCTAGTTGCGTATCAGTGGTAGATGCAAATACAAAATAGCCGTCAGGGAACGAAGCATCGTGTGATCGTGCGTCCCAATAAAGGATATTACCAAAGGCACCAAGCGTAATTTGAGGTGTGATTAACCAACGGTTTGCAGTTCCTTTCGGATCAAAATAAGATGTTGAACCAACAATTGTATCGGTTGAATCGAGAGGGTCGGGAAGGGAGATCCATGCATCTGAAAAATCAGCCGTTGCCACATCTGGCGTAAGTCCGTCATTGTCAACAATAGTGTATGTTGCAGGGATTCCAGCGTTAAAATCTTCCAGGTAAATTTGCGTTTGTCCTTGCGCCAAAGAAGTACTTAATAGCGTTCCGATTACCAATAATTGTTTTGTCATGGCGTAAAAGTAGTGTTTTGTGTTTACTCAGCGAGTAATATTAATATTTCTTTGAATTCCTGATAGAAGGCGTCAAAAGCGATCAAACGCTCTTTTAAAAATGCTTTCATTGGCGGCCAATCTTCTTGATTGTAAAAATTGAAACCGTTGATTTCCCATGTGATACGCGAAACATTACGTCCAGAAAAAACATGGTCAAATTCACTCCAGGAAGTGGCAGGTCCCGTTTCCAATTCCATCACGTTCTTTAGTTCTGTCATTTGTTCCCAGAGAATAGAACGAATCCCGTCATCCTTCGGTTGGATATCAAAACACATTCGAGCACCTTTACCATCTGCTTGCAATCGAACGTAGACGTCTTTCACATCCGTTGGGTAGTTGATCCAATTCATCCCTTTTCCGTTGGACGAACGAATGTCACGCATTTCTTTCCGCAATCCTTCCCAGAAAGCGGCATTCAATTCTTTACGTTCTTCTTTGCTTAACATTGCGCCCTAAAATTAATGCTTCCTTGTGTAACTCGTGTTACTCTCGTCCAATGAATATTACGTAAATTGCATTTAATTAACACTTAAATTATGCAGAAATTAGTCGGGATTTTCATTCTATCATTATTTGTGACAGCTTGTTCTAATGCTCAGGAACAGGGCGAAAAAACAGAAAACACGCAGCAAACAGTGGTGACACTGGATACAGCGGATAAATTTAAAGAATTGATGAACAATGAGTCCGCTCAATTGATCGATGTTCGCACCCCAGAGGAGTTTGCACAGGGAAAAATTGGAAATGCAACCAACATGAATTTTTTCGATGCAAATTTTAAGGAACAAGTGGCGACTTTGGACACATCAAAGCCTGTTTTGGTTTACTGTGCGTCAGGAGGTCGTAGCGCAAAAGCCGTTGCGATTCTTCAATCGTTGGGATTTACTGAGATTCACGAATTGAAAGGAGGTTATAACGCCTGGTAACTGAACGACTGGAATGCGTCGAAACTATTTCAACGGATTCCAATACACTATTTGGCACAAAAAAGCCCTCTGTATCTCACGGAGGGCTTTGTCGTTTCTTATTGTTTTTCTTAGCGAATCACATTTACGTGCCCGTGAATTATTTTACGTGCATCGGTGTATTCCAATCCAAATTCCACTTTCCAGATGTAGGTGCCAATTGGAACAATTGTACCGTTATAAGTTCCGTCCCAACCAACTTCGTGATTAAACGATTCGAAAAGTAATTCGCCCCAACGGTTATAAATGGACATGTGATAATCATGTACATCAAATCCAGACTCAAAAATTGGCATGAAATCTTGATTGTATTCGTCACCATCCGGAGTGAAAGAGTTCGGAACAAAATACAGCAATTCTTCGTGCACAGAAATGACTACTGTAAACGAGTCAGCACACCCGAATTCAGAATACCCTACCAATTCCACTACGTATCCCGCAGATGCCGAATTGTCAAATTCGTGACTTGTATTCACATCTGTCACAGTAGGTGAGTTGTCCCCAAAATCCCATTCGTAACTTACTGCACCAGAAGAGGTGTTGGTAAACTCTACCAAACCAGAAGTAAGATTGGTCAGATTTGTTGGACTTGCGACAAATGAGACACTAGGGAAGGGGTCTCCGACAATAATATTTTGTGTTACTAATACCTGGTTACCGCAATCATCTATAACGCTGTAGGTGCGCACAACCGTCTCAGGACAGAAGGCATTATTGGAAACATCTTCGACCCAACTAATAGAAACGTTTCCGCAATTATCAGTCGCATCTGTGATCAATGTAACATCTGGAGCTGGCAAAACGGCATATTGCACAGTAGGTATATCACTTGCAGTGGGGGGAGTTAAATCATGAATGATGATTGTTTGCGTTTCTGTTGCCGTATTTCCACAACCATCCGTATAGCTCCAGGTACGTGTGATTGTCTCTGGACAAGATTGACCGTCAGAGACTTCCACGCCGTTCAAGGTTCCTGCGCCATCACAGTTATCCGTCCAGTTAAGAACGGCCATTGCTGGAACATCAGCTGCACATTGAACCGTTAAATCCGCTGGAGCCGCGTCTATTTGCGGTGCGATATCATCATGTATTACAATGATTTGCGTTTCCGTTGCGGTGTTTCCACAGTCATCTGAGATCGTCCATGTACGCGTGAGTGTTTCAGGACACGAGAGACCATCTGATACTTCTACCCCTTGCACAGTACCAGATCCTGCGCAGTTGTCAGTCCAGTTCAAGCCAGTCATTACTGGAACGTCTGCGTAACAACTGACGTTTAAGTCGGCTGGGGCCGCGTCGAGAATAGGAGCGACATCGTCGTTGATGGTAATTGTATGCGTGACATCCACGTAATTGGAACAGGAATCAAGTACCCGATAGGTTCGCGTCAGTACTTCGGGACATAAGGTACCACTAGATACTTCTCCAATAAATTGGACTGTTGGTACCGCAGTGTAATCATCCAATTCATCAATTACTACAGAAGGATCTGCTGCAGGGACATCGGAATAACATTGATAGTCGCTGCTTGCTGGATTGGAGGCGCTCGGTGGCATGTCAACAACCACATTGACCGGGTAAGGGCACGTAATATTGGACGCCGTCCAGCCGCAGGTCAAACCTGGGTTTAATAGATTCAAGGAAGTCGCCTGACAGGTGAAATCGGCGGCTAAATTATTATCCGAGCTCCCTGTTCGGGAATAACTATAAGCAACACCTCCTACGGTTTGACAAGGAAGCGCACAACCGTTTCCGGTCCATTCTGGTCCGAGAGTAATATTAAAGCCATTGATTGTTGGATTGAACCCAGCAATTTCAGCAGCAGTCCAACCCCACGCAATAAAATCGACAACATTTCCCATATCGTCAATAATAATGGCCCAACTTTTACTGGTAGCATTCCAAAACATGTTATTTCCCCAATAATTTGGTTGTGTACTCACATCGGTGCGTGATAGAATAGAACAAGGAGTGAAAGAAGTAGGCAATTGCCATAACATGCTATTTACCGTATTTATGTTCGTATAGGAGTTACTAATTGCAACGACCCAACCAGTCGTATTCACAGGCGTGCTGTACAAATTTGAGACTTCGATGTAATCGGCAGAACTACTTCCAGGAAATCCTTCGAGTCCACATTCGGTAATTAAGATAGAACCTTGATTCGTTCCACCAGTGACAACTCCCGTTGCCTGTACATAGTAGGTGTCGTCTCCAGTCATGGGAGGTGTCGTGTAAGTGTCGGTTGCAGAAAGTTGATTCCCACCGCTCGCCGCATCCCACCAGGACAACGTACCAGGCGTTCCTGTTGCTGTCATCGTGGCTGCCGTTCCATAACATACGAACGTATCCGCAACAATAGAAGGCTGATTGATGACTTCTATTAGAAAGGTGTCGGAAACTTCCACAGCAGTACATGCCGAACACCGTGCAAATACGGTGTAGGTTGTCGTTGCACCAGGAGCGATTGTAAATGTGGTACTTGCGTTCCAGGGTTGAATCACACTTCCGTTGGCCCAAACTTGAAATTCATAGGTTCCCGAGCAATTTCCTGAAGCTACAAAGTCGATGTCTTGACTGGTTCCTTCGCAAACGCCCGAAATTTGAGGGTTTGGCTGTACATCAGTCGCTCCACACTGCGCGAAAACGGATCCGCTGTGAAAGAAAGATAGAATAAGAGCGTATTTAAATATAGATTTCATGTTTACGGTGTGATGGATTCAACAAAAGTGATGTCGTCTTGAAACATGGAGAAATTGAGCTGCAGATTCGTTGCATCTTCAATAGAAGTTTCGAAAGCTGCGATTAATTCGGAGAGATTGGTTGTGTTGTTTTGGCTTTCAGCGATATAAATAGCGTTGAGATTCGCGTAAATATCGAAGAAAATGTATCGGGCGTCTTCTGAAATCGGTTCGTCTATGTCAAACGATTGTTGTCCTAAAATTTCGTCAACTGTCAATTGACACTGGGTAAAACCTGTAGGGTGTTGCTGGCTGTAAACAGATGTGCCCACCATAAGGAGTGCGAGTAGTAGTAGTTGTTTCATGTCTTTGTTTATACATCAACACTAGGATTAAAATCCAAGTGCATTCTGTTGGTAGACGAAGATACTATGGATAGGTTGTTTTATACCTCGGGAAACGTCGAAATAATGCGTTAAATATTTAACTTATGGTTTTATTCATACGTTAATTCCAATAAATGAAGGTGTTCTTCATAATATTGGGAGCGGTTTTGAACGAATTCGATCAAGGCATTCACTTCGATATTCCACGATGCTATTGAACTTGGGTAGTACCATCTTTCGATGTGTTGCTCCATTTCTTGCGCGTATTTTTTTGATAATTTTCCAATGTTTCTACAAGATTGTCCGCGCTCAAGGTCGTTGCTGCTAATGTATGATAACGAGCTATGAATTGCTGTCTGAATTGATCGTTTTTCATTAGATTTCGCAATAGAAATGTTCAACCTCGGCTGTTGTACCATTGGTTGTTCGTATCCGCTGTTGCGTGGGCAATAGCATCGTGGGTGACACCACCTTCTTTATTGTATTCATACGTGCTTATCATCAAGTCTCCGTCGAAGAAGACCCACCGCCATTTACCATCTTTTGGACGCCAATATTTTATATTGTTTCCAGGCCTATCCATATTACAGAAATAGGTTTGGAACCAGGCAGAAACCTTGTGGATCACTTGATCTTCACAAATTCGGTTCGCTCCAATCGGTTCGTTTCGATTTCTACTGCATAAACACCATTTTCTAAATGACTTACATCAATGGTACGAAGTGCCAAACCATTCAAAGGTACTTCCATCAATAGCGCCCCCAGGAGGTCGTAAATTCGAATGGTACCGTTTGATACTTCAGCAAATTGGAAAGTGATGACGCTTTCTGTTGGATTCGGATACACTTTTGTCCGATTTCCATCGATTTCGTTCAGGGAAACTTCTGCTGCATCAAACGTTTTTAGCGCAAGCGAAGGTGTTAAGTCCGTCCCAAAACCGAGCGCGAAATAACCGTTATCACTATTGTTAGGACTAATTGGTTCTAAGGTAGTGTTGATCGAACGAGTGTAGTCAATGCTGGCATCGTGTCCTAAATAAATATCACCAATATTGGGCTGGATGCACGCCAAATAGCGCTGGTTATCGAGCAATTGTACAGGATTTGTAAATGCACCGTAAACGACAGTGTCTTGCAAGTCTGCAGGATAATAGTAAAATCCATACGCCACTGCATTAAGATTGGCAAAATCCAAATTCGGATCGTTGAGATCAGTGAAGTTATCGTTCCACTGATACAATTTAAGGGCAATTTCTTCTCCTTCCAACGATACTCCTGAATCATATCCTGTTACAGCTGAAAAGTACAGTCCACTTGCGGCAATTCTACTCGCGTTAGGGTTTTGAAACGACAAACAAGCTTCATAGGTACCAGGTGAATTGGCAGGGCGGTAGAACGCATTGGCAACAGGGAGCCCTGTAATTGGATCAACGTTACAATACGCAATCATGGAATCGGATAGCACAAAATCATACGAGATTGAATTGTCGAAATCCAATTGATCCACGCTGTCCTGAGTAACAGTGTAAGTCAGTGTGTATCGTCCTTCATTGTAGGAGTTAAGTGAGAATGCTGGAAGATTGTAGGTTCCGCCTGTGAAGACATCAATCGTATCACCAACTAACAGCGTGTGCGGTCCCGAAGATTGCGACCAATTGGCACCTGGTCCTGTAACGGAAGCGGTAATTGTTACACCCGATTGATCGGCAGAACCGTAATTGTATACCGTTGTTCCGAGGCTGAAATTATATTCACTTGCATTTTGCGCCAACAATATAGGGGCAACGGAAATTTTTGGTGCCTCCGTCATTTCTTTGGTCATTCCAAGATCATTCACAAACAAACCGGTTTTGTTTCCAATAAAGGCGACAACGTCTTCTCCCGCATCCATTTTTGCACGTATAATGGCTCCGTCCGATTTTGAAATGAAAGCAAATGGGATATTGGTATTTGGACCGTCTGTGGTTCCCGGTACATCAATTAAGGCGTCATCACGATTAATCATTACTACGCCGATGGCACCTGCGTTTTGAGCATTCAATACTTTCGTGCCGTACCAGCAAACATTACTAGAAACGCCATCATATCGATAAACGACAGCAATTTTTCCTGTGAGAGAACCTGGAGTGAGCGCGTTACAACCTTCGTTTGCAAAAGGAATGCCTTGTGCGTTAATGCCAGGTGTTCCATCGTCTACCAAAACGAGTGTATCCAATACGGCATCGTTGGGATCATTTAAATTGGCGAGTCCCCAATTGGTTCCGTCACCATTACTTGTGAAATCATAGCCACCCGAAATTGATGCAGGGGCAATCACCGAAAATGAAACTTGTGCATTCGCAAAAAATGACGCACATAGAAGTGTAACAACGAGTAATCCTTTTTTCATCCGTAAGTTTTTTGTGAATTTAGGAAAATTCAATGAAATGCGTCGATATGATGGTAGAATGCCTGAGATATAGCGACTTAAAAAGTTTTGCTATCTTGGGGCTGAATCAAAAGCTACACCTATGAAAAAACGACTACTATCCCTGACCGTTATTGCTATGGCACTTTGCGGCACTTTTTTAACGACAAGCATGAATTACGCTGATGGGGAAGGCGGACGAATCAAAGTGTATATCGTAAATAAATGCAGTTCTGATGTCGATTTTAAGGTTGCGTCCCCTGGAAGTTCTACGCACTATACCGCTTATGACGGTTCCAAAAAGCCCATGACTTTTGTTGAAGGCACAAAGATTTATAATTCCGACGATCAATTGGTGCTCGAAGTAATAGCATCTTCTGAAGGGAAGGAAGTTGTTGTATGCGATTAAGCTTTCTTTTGAAATACCAAAACAACCATTGAACGCTGCTGATCTACGACCACGGTTTTTATTGGGTCGAGTAAAACAAGAGCGTGCTTTTCGAGTAACTCGTGAATTTGAGCGCGTGTGATCAGATAACGTAGGCTACCATCTGGTAATTCGCGTGCTTCTGTCGTTGTGTTATCGAGCAATGTTTCCATGCCGATCGTTGTTGTCATACGGACGAATAGGATTCCGTTTTCTTTCAAATATTGAACTAATGCTTCAAATAACTGGTCGAAATGCGCTTGATTTTTAGCAAAATGGAGTACGGCACTGCAAATAATAAAATCAAATTTTCGGTCGGTTTTCCAATCTTCAATAGAGGAACAATACAGTGATTCGTGATAGTCGGGAAATTCTGTTTGAACGGCTTCGATCGCTTCGATTTTGGGATCTATCCCTACGATATCATAACCGTTTTTTGCGAAATAACGGAAATTCCGTCCGTTACCGCAACCTGCATCCAAAACGAAACTCTCTTTTGGAATGCGACCTTTTACTATTTGATCGATCAGGTAGATGTCAACGTTTTTTAATGTATCAAGCGTCATGGGCGTCTAAAAAAAAGAAAGCCCCAACGTTCCCATGATATAAGGAAGGTTGAGGCTTTACGAGTCGTTTGTCAAAGGATTCTATTCCTTTTTATTTCTTTTTGCTCCACTCCTCAATAGAAGCTTCGTTCATTTTTACGTAGTTATCGTAATTCGCTGCTTTCGCACCTTCCAAAGACAATTTAGCCGTTTCAATCGCACCTTTAAAATCGCCCAATTCAGCTTGAATTAGTGCTTTTCTACGCAATACCCAGAACGGAGCATTTTCTTGCATTTCCAAAGACTTGTTGAT
This sequence comes from Crocinitomicaceae bacterium, assembly GCA_050289845.1. Classification (GTDB taxonomy): domain Bacteria; phylum Bacteroidota; class Bacteroidia; order Flavobacteriales_D; family Crocinitomicaceae; genus UBA4466. The sequence continues at coordinate 9,560 of JBNKGN010000043.1, forward strand.
CCAGGTTAACGCTTGATTCATGTCTTTTTTCTCGTTCAAGTAATATTCTGCGGCCTTGTAGTAATCGTTTGCAGATGGACCTGCCATTGTTTTTTCGATGCCTGCCATCACTTGAGCTTCCGTGTTGACACTGAACGGAATTATTGCTTTCGTTTTGTCCCAGGTCAAAGTAAGATTGGCACCTCGAGCGGATAAATCTTCAATCGCAATAGTAAATGACTCAGTAATATCCGCCATGTTTTTAACTGAAGCAGACACTTTTACGGCAACTTTCGCGTCGTCCCAGGCTTCAGGTGTTCCCCAGTTTTCCGTGTCTGTGTAGAACATCACGTCCCAGGAATTTCCTTTCATTGGTTTTGTGAAGATAGCATAGGTTCCTGCTTGTAGCGTATCTGCGCCAAAAATCAGCATTTTGTTTGTGGTGATCATGGTATTTTTATTCGCCCCTGTTCTCCAGATTTCTCCCATTGGAACAAGATCTCCAAAAATAACGCGACCGTTTTTCGAAGGACGGGAATAGTTGATTTCTATATCCGTCAATCCTACCGTTTGTTTCACAGTTGCGGAAGGACTTGGTTGTGGTGTTGTTATTTGTGCGGTAGCCGCAAGCGTAGCGCTACACGACAGGGCAATAAGTAAATTTTTCATTATCTATATTAGTTTGTGTTCGCCCTAAAATTAATCAATCCCAATCGATTGAAAGCGAACTCGCGCAAAATTCTTTACCATGGAAACTATTAGCAAGAATTACCTAAATTTACGAGCAATTGAAAAACACATTATGTACAAATTGACCATTTTCTTCTTTTTTTTCATTTCAACTGTAAGTTTGGCAAATGAGGGTTCAGGAGAGATTTATACGAATCTTGAAAAATTGCATTCCCTGAAACGCGTATTGTATGTTGCTGCGCATCCCGATGACGAAAACACGCGAGCGCTTGCATGGTTCTCTTTGGGTGAGAAGGCGGAAACGGCTTATTTTTCGTTGACTCGTGGAGATGGTGGACAAAATTTGATTGGAGACGAACTCAGTGCACAATTGGGAGTTCTTCGAACGCAAGAATTATTAGCAGCCCGATCGTATGACGGTGCAAAACAATTTTTCTCCAGAGCGGTGGATTTTGGCTATTCAAAGTCGGCAGATGAGTCGTTTGAAAAATGGGGCAAAGAGGGATTGATGGAAGATTTAGTGCTAATGATCCGGAAGTTCAAACCGGACGTGATCATTACGCGTTTTCCGCCAGATGAGCGCGCTGGGCATGGACATCACACAGCATCTGCTTTATTAGCAATGGAAGCATTTCGGAAAGCCGCAGACGCAGCATATTTGCCACAACAGGTGAAGGAATGGGGGACATGGCAAGCGACTTCTGTCTATTGGAATACTTCGTATTGGTGGGATGAAAATATCAAAGACATGGCAGAAGGGGATCCCAATTATATTATTAAAGATATCGGAGGATACAATGCCTCATTGGGGATGTCCTATAATGAAATCGGTACAATTGCCCGAAGCCAACACAAGTGTCAAGGTTTTGGTGCTGTGATAGAGCGCGGATCACGTCTTGAATATTTCAAACATTTGGAGGGAAAGAAATTGAAGTCGGATTTTTTCGAAAACAACACGCAGCAATGGAGCACTCTCATCGGTAAAGAGTTGGATAAGAAATTTCAACAATTGCTGGATGCATTTGATTTCAAAGTAACAGCGAACAATGTACCTGTTTTATTAGAACTGTTAAAAGGGTTTGAAAATTTGCCTTCTTCCATGTTTCGCGATGAAAAAATTGCACGATGTCAACAAATAATTCGTGATTGTCTTGGGTTGTATGCTGATTTGCACATGGACGATTATTCCTTTGTGAACGGTGCTACGGCACATTTGAAACTGGAATTGATCAATCGTTCGTCAAAGAATATTACGCTTCTTGGTGCGCGTTTGAACGAGGAAGAAAAAGCTGCTTTGAACGAGGTTCTTGCATCGAATGAAGTGGTCACAAAAGATCTCTTGTTTAGTGGTAAGGTCGAAAACACCAGTCCTTTTTGGTTGAAAGCACCATTTTCGACGGTATTTAAGATTGAGAATCCAGCAGATTTTGGTGCGGCGGAAAATCGCCCTGTGATTGAAGCAGAAGTGTTCATCTCCATTGATGGTGCACCTTTTTCATTTAAAATCCCCGCGATTTACAAGTGGAGAGATCCCGCTTATGGAGAACGGATGCGTCCGATTTTGGCAACGCCTCGATTTACGGCTAACTTTGATCAGGATATTGCGCTGATGAAGGCATCGGACCAAAAATCCATTCGTATTAAAATTCACAGTTTTCAGGACAGTCTAGTGGATACGCTTCGCTGGAAAAACGTGAATTCCTGGAGTTTTAATGAGAAAGAAGTACCTATTTTTATCGCGAAGAAACACGGAGAAATGTGGATCACACTTGATGTGAAAATGAAAGGGACAAAGGGTAGAAAAGAAACCTTAACGCTCACAGATGCCAATGGAGCAGCATTGTTTCAGTATACAGAAATTGCGTACGATCATATTCCAACGCAAGCGATTTTAAGTCCTGCGGAATTGGCGTGCATTCCGATTGATGCCCAAATAAAAAAGGGAAAGGTGGCTTATATCAATGGCGTACAGGATGCTGTTCCAAATGCAATACTTGATTTGGGCTTTGATTTGGATGTTTTGGAAGTCGCTGATCTAAATACAGTCGATTTGAGCCAGTATCAATCAATAGTGCTGGGAATTCGCATTTATAACGTGCACCCAGAGTTGCGGAATTATGAAACGCAATTGTACGCTTATGTCGAGAACGGAGGAAACCTAATTATGCAATACAATACTGCGTCGCGCAGTGCTTCAGATGAGCCATTCGGACCGAAGCCGTTTCATTTGTCAAGGGAACGTGTTACCGAGGAAGATGCGAAAGTCACCTTTTTGAATGATGCACATCCTATTTTAAATCAACCGAACAAAATTACCCCAAGCGACTTTGAAAACTGGGTGCAGGAACGTGGTCTGTATTTTGCGGGCGATTGGGACGAAGCATACACACCGTTGCTTTCATGGTCTGATCGAGGGGAAGAACCCGTTCAAGGTGGATTGATTGTTTTGCAGCACGGAAAAGGGCAATTTGTTTACACGGGAATTTCCTTTTTCCGCGAATTACCGAATGGAGTAACGGGTGCGTATCGTTTGTTTGCGAATCTTTTATCGTATTAATTATGAGTGAAAAACAACAGATCGATTCAAAAGAAAAATCAGATACGACCAACTGGGGTGCATGGTATTTGGGACTGATCATTTTTCTAGCGGTGCAAATAATTGTTTATTTGTGGATTACTAAATGGTATGAGGCATGAGTTGGTTGGATTGGCTGGTATTGTTGTTGACGTTGTTTGCTATCGTTGCCTACGGAACATGGAAAACGCGTAAAAACACAAATCTAGAAGGATATTTAAAAGGCAATAACTCCGAGAATTGGGTAACGATCGGTTTGTCGATCATGGCAACACAAGCCAGTGCGATTACTTTTCTGTCGACACCTGGACAAGCGTATGATGGAGGAATGGGGTTTGTTCAATTCTACTTCGGTCTACCGCTGGCAATGATCTTAATTTCGGTATTTTTCCTGCCGATTTATTACAAGTTAAAAGTCTACACAGCGTACGAATATTTGGAAGGGCGCTTTGATGTGCGTGTTCGCGCGTTTACCGCATTTTTATTCCTTGTTTCCCGTGGACTGGCGGCTGGAATTACGATTTACGCCCCGTCGATCATTCTTTCGACCTTGCTCGGCTGGAATTTGCAGTTAACCTGTGTTCTTATTGGTGGATTGGTGATTGTGTACACCGTTTCTGGTGGAAGTAGGGCAGTGTCACTTACGCAAAAATGGCAAATGGGGATCATCATGGGGGGAATGTTTCTTGCGTTCTACTATGTGATTCAAAGTTTCCCCGACACCGTTGGGTTTTCCGAAGGCGTAGACATCGCTGGGAGTTTGGGTAAAATGAACATCATTTCTCTGGATACGGATTTATCGAATCGATATACCTTATTATCGGGGCTTACCGGAGGACTTTTTCTTTTTATGTCTTATTTCGGTACCGATCAATCGCAAGTGCAACGGTATTTGGGAGGGAAATCACTGCGAGAGTCACGCCTCGGTTTGATGTTCAATGGTTTGGTAAAGATCCCGATGCAATTTTTTATTTTGTTTGTGGGGGTGATGGTGTTTATTTCGTTTCAATTTAATCGTCCGCCAATCGTTTTTAACAAGCATACTGTGAAAATGACAGTCGTGCAAAAGCAGCAATTGGCAGAAATTGAAGATGCCTACAATGCCAATTTTGAAGCGAAAAAAGCAGCCCTTTTAGCTTTACCAGAACATCCGAATAAAGAAGATTATCAAGAGGTGAAAGCCTTGCAGAAAAAACAAGAATTGTACCGCCGAGAATACAAGGAGAAACTCGAGCGTATCGATCCGAAATACGAAGCCAAAGACAGTGATTATATTTTCTTGACTTTTGTGTTGAATTTTCTTCCCGCGGGATTGATTGGGCTACTTTTGGCCGTAATTTTTTCTGCGGCGATGTCCTCAACAGCAGGGGAGTTGAATGCTCTGGCATCGACCACCACAATTGACTTTTACAAGAAATTCTGGTCCAAGGATGTTACGGGTGAACGAGACGTCAGAGCCAGCAAATGGTTGACAGTTGCCTGGGGGGTACTAGCGATTGGTATTGCTCTGGCAGCGGGACTTTTTGAGAATTTAATTCAATTGGTGAATCTTCTGGGATCACTTTTCTATGGAACAATTCTAGGCGTTTTCCTAGTGGCCTTTTTCTTCAAACGAATCGGGGGAAGGGAAACGTTAATTGCAGCAATTATTGCTCAAGTTTCAGTATTGGCAGTACATTTTATCAATGTCTACGGTAAATATGAGCTGGGCTATTTGATGTACAATCTGATAGGTAGTGCCGTGGTGGTTCTTTTTGCATTCGTATTCCACTATTTGTTCCAGGAAGAGACTACTTAACCGAAAGTTTTTGACTATCTTATAAGAACATATTTGAGATAGACTTTCATGAAAGAAAATACATTTTATGTTGTGGGTATGACGTGTGATGGATGCAGAAATCACGTGATCAAAGCATTGGAAAAAGTCGATGGAGTGGAAACGGTCTCTGTGGATCTTGAATCAGGAAAGACGGTCATCGAAAGTGGTCATACTATCGACGTAGAAATGCTGAAATCGACACTTTTAGATTCGAATTACGCTAATTGGGATTGGATGCAATTGCTTTTATTGTTGCCTTTCTATTTTCCTGATCAAGTGAACACACCACAAAGAACGGCACATGTTTATTTTGAAGCATCTACGATGATTTCAAATGCGTTACGATTACTTGCCGTCAAATTATAATCAACCTGTTTTATGAAATCAGAAGTTCTTTTGGACGACAGCACAGGTCGAATTGTACGATTGACAGGTTTTGATTTGGAGGATCGGCGGAATTCGCTTCAGGAATTGCGTTTGACACAAGAGACGATTGTTCTTTTTGGAAAGGAAATTTTACAGCCAAGATTGTCATCACTTTACGGTGCAGAGGGCGTTTCGTATCGCTATAGCGGAAAGACGTTCAAAGCGATCAAATGGTCGGGTTGGTTGGAAGTATTGGCAATACGCTGTTCTGAAAAATGTGACGCTACTTTCAATTCTGCTCTTTTAAATTATTACCGAAATGGTAGTGATAGCATGGGATTACACGCC
>JBNKGN010000044.1:0-15330 GCA_050289845.1 Crocinitomicaceae bacterium
TGTGCACTGGATTCGTTCGAAGCGACAAAGCGACTGCCTATTTGAACAGCGTCTGCGCCTAAATTCATCGCTGCTAACATTCCTCGACCGGTTCCAATCCCACCTGCTGCAATAAGAGGAATCGTTAATTGTTCTTTCACAATTGGGATCAAACAGAAGGTCGTTGTTTCGTCACGTCCATTGTGTCCACCCGCTTCAAATCCTTCGGCAACTATTGCATCAACACCCGCTTCTTGCGCTTTCAGGGCAAATTTTAAACTCGAAACGACATGTACTACTTTAATGCCGTGATCTTTCAAATGAGCCGTCCAGGTTTCTGGGTTTCCAGCAGAAGTGAAAACAATCGGCACCTTGTGTTTGATAATTGTGGCAATATGCTTTTCAATATCCGGATAAAGCATGGGTAAATTTACAGCGAAAGGTTTGTCCGTAGCGGCTTTGCATTTGATTACATGCTCCTCCAAAATATCTGGATACATCGATCCCGAACCAATAATCCCCAATCCACCCGCATTTGAAACGGCGCTAGCAAGTTCCCATCCTGAACACCAAATCATTCCTGCCTGAATAATTGGGTACCGAATGCCAAAAAGTGTTGTTATTCTATTTTCCATGTTTGATAATTGCATCAAAAATAAGGCTTTCAGCAAACTTTTGCCTGCGTTTTGGTGTCTTGTTTTTAAATCCTTAATTTAGATAATTCGAACAGTTACATATCATGCGAAATCTGCTACTTGTTTTCATTCTTTGTTTACCATCACTTTTGTGGTCGCAGGAGGTCAATCATTCGCATTCTGTATACCACGCTTTTGTAGAAAATAAAGGGCAATGGGATGACCCGATTTTGTTCAAAACACAGTTCGACGGCGGGAATCTTTGGGTACAACAACGAAAAATGGTTTTTCACTTACAGGATTTTAGTGCATTGCATTCTGCGCATGCCGCTTTAAACAGGAGTAAGAAGTTTGAAGAACCAGTGTTGAGGCAAACGGTTGTTCATTTGAATTTTGTTGGAGCGAATGAAGTGACTCAAATAGACAAATCCCAGGAGACCGCCGCATACCAAAATTATTTTATTGGAAATGATCGTTCGAAGTGGGCGTCAAATGTACATGGGTACGGTGAGGCTATTCTGAAGAATTTGTACAACGGAATCGATTTAAAACTCATCGAACAGCAAGAGCAATTGAAGTACGAGTTTCATGTGCAGCCTGGAATGGATCCACAGCAAATTGTGTTGGATTATGCGGGGCAATCGTCGGTAAAACTCAACAAAAAGGGAGATTTGGTGGTAGACACGGAACTCGGGAAAATTATCGAACAGAAACCGTATGCCTACCAAATTGTCAATGGAAATATTCGAGAAATTCCATGTGACTTTGTCGTGGATGGTTCGAAGGTGACTTTTCAATTGGGGAAATACAATCCCAATGCGATTTTGGTCATTGATCCAGTACTCGTTTTTGCTACTTATTGCGGTTCTCCTACCGATAATTTTGGAATGACGGCGACCTATGGTTATGACGGAACGGCCTATTCAGGAGGAATGATCTACGGAAATGCCTACCCGACACCTGACAACAGTGCGTACGATATCACCTCCAATTTCACCGTTCAAAACAACCCGACGTATGGCATCACGGATGCGTTCATTTCACGGTATTCATCCGACGGTACCACCATGCTTTGGACTACATTTTTAGGAGGTGGTGATGGTACGCAAGGAACGGAAACCGCACAAAGCATGATTTGCGACAATCAAAACAACGTATATCTCTACGGGGCGACTTCTAGCACCGACTTTCCAATTGTTGGGGGGTATCAAAGTTCGCATGGCGGAGGACTGCCAAACTCCAACCATTATTTCAATGGCGTTTATTTTACCAATCAGGGGACTGATATTTTTGTCGCAAAAGTGAGTGCAAATGGACAGGATTTATTGGCATCGACCTACATGGGCGGAAGTTCTAATGATGGTGTGAATTATAAAGTGACATCGGGTATTTACAATACGGTTGCAGCCTACGATTCACTCACGTTGAACTATGGTGATCAATTTCGGGGAGAAATCATGTTGGATGCTGGTGGGAATTGTATTGTCGCTTCGTGTTCGCGATCGGCAGATTTTCCAATTCAAACGGCATTTCAATCAGTGATCGGTGGGAATCAAGACGGTGTTATTTTTAAGTTGACTCCTGATCTTTCTACGCTGGAGTGGTCAAGTTTTTGTGGAGGTTTGAACAACGACGCCTGTTACTCTGTTAAAATTGATTCAAGTCAAAACATTGTCTTCGCAGGAGGAACTTCTTCGGCAGATTTCTTTGTGACTCCAGGTGCATGGCAAGGCGTCTACAATGGAGGTAAAGCGGATGGTTTTGTCGTTAAATTGACACCTGCAGGAACGGCAATTTTGTATTCGTCTTTTGTGGGGACGAGCAATTACGATCAAGCCTTCTTTGTAGATATTGATCGCGATGACAATGTATATCTTGTCGGTCAATCACAAGGAGGAACCTTTCCTGTGATTAACGCAGCCTTTGTAAATCCAGGAAGTAGCCAGTTTATTGTTAAGCTAGACCCTAATTTAGCCGTGCCCATAAACTCGACGGTTTTCGGAAATGGATCTTCTTCCATCAACATTTCTCCTTCGGCTTTTTTGGTGGATATCTGTGGGAATCTCTACGTTTCAGGTTGGGGAGCGAATATTTTGCAATCGACTCCATTGAGTGGAATGCCAACCACTCCTGATGCTTTTCAACTTTCTCCTCCGAACGGATTTGATTTTTATTTGATCGTAATTGAACGAGAAATGACAGGCTTACTTTACGCGACCTATTTGGGAGGAAATGCCGCAGAAGAGCATGTAGATGGCGGTACTTCTCGTTTCGATAAAAATGGGGTCGTGTATCAATCTGTCTGCGGTGGTTGCGGAGGAAACAGCGATTTTCCAACATCTGCGAATGCCTGGTCCGATGCCAATTTAAGCTCGAATTGCAATAATCTGGTTTTTAAGTTCGATTTTGAGTTGATTCCAAATGCCGAATTTACCATCGATAACAATATTGGTTGCGCACCGTTCACCGTTAATTTTGATAACTTTTCCACCGAATCCGATGCGTATTTGTGGGATTTTGGGAATGGTGACACAACTTCTGTTATTTTCGAACCCGTAGTGACTTTTGATACAGCAGGAATTTATCAGGTATTTCTGTACGTGACGGATAGCATCTGTTTGTTGACGGATACTGCTGAAATTACAATTACAGTAACTGATTCTTTGGAACTATCTACTATTCCAGATCAAGAATTATGTGTGCCGATTGCAATCGATTTTACGGCTTTCACGAACGGAACGGCAGACAATTTTGTGTGGTCGAGCAATAGTAGTTTTACCGATACACTCAATCCCAATACCTCCGATTCTATATGGACCCACGAACCTTCTGGGCCGATGACCTATTATATCCAGGCGAGTAATGACGGTTGTTCTCTTGTGGACAGTGTCGTCGTCGATTATATAGGTTCCGCACTTACGTTAAGTGCAAATGATTCCATTTGTATTGGCGAGACCACAACAATTATTGCGACGAATAGCAATCCCTTGATCACCTTTACGTATGAATGGTCACCAGATTCTGTGATTGTTTCGCCTTCGACAAGCAATCAAGTAACTGTAAATCCAACGATCTCGCAATACATTTATGTTACGGCTTCTTCAAGCAACGGTTGCGTTGTCTCGGATTCCATTCAAATTTATGTAGGGAACTTGCCTGCCGGATCGGTAACTGCTTCCGCTTCGGAGTATTTGGTGCCGCAAGGAGGAACCGTAGAATTGATTGGTTCGCCGTCAGGAATGAGCTACGAATGGACCCCTGGTATAGGCGTTACGAATGTGAATGCCCAAATTACGGAGGCTGTTGTAGAAGAAACTACGGTGTATACCTTAACGGTATCCGATGGAATTTGCCAGAGAACAGATACGACGATGGTGGAGGTCTTTGAGTTTTTATGTGGGAATCCCTATGTGTATGTACCGAACGCTTTTTCACCGAATGGCGATAACGAGAATGAAATTTTGTACGTGCGCGGTGCACTCGTAATGGATATGGTTTTCCGTATTTACGATCGATGGGGAGAACTTGTTTTTGAATCCTTTGATCGCGGGGAAGGATGGGACGGAACGTTTAGAGGAAAGCCTATGGATCCCGATACGTATGATTACTACTTAAAAGTCACGTGTCTTGGAGGCGATGAAGAACTGATAAAAGGGAATGTAACATTGTTGCGTTAATAGTTTTCTCCGAAGACAATATTTTCAGACCAATATTGTTGTTTTTTTGTGTCGTAAATAAACGAACATGAAAAAAGTCATCACACCAAAGTCTCAAAAATTTCTTGAAAAGTATTTAAACAATACCTCGCCAACAGGTTTTGAATTGGAGGGACAAAAAATGTGGCTCGAATACGTAACACCATATATCGATAGCTATTTCACCGATAACTATGGAACGGTCGTTGGGGTTATTAATCCTAAAGCCGACTACAAAGTGGTGATTGAAGCGCATGCCGATGAAATTTCTTGGTTCGTACATTACATTACAAAAGATGGTTTTATTTACTTGCGAAGAAATGGTGGTTCTGATCACATGATTGCACCATCGAAACGCGTGAATATTCATACGCCGAAGGGCATTGTAAAAGCGGTATTTGGATGGCCCGCAATTCACACACGTCAGGAAAAGGACGAAGCACCTAGCATGAAGAATATTTGTTTGGATTGCGGTTGTGCTACGAAAGAAGAAGTGGAGAGTTTGGGCGTACACGTGGGATGTGTTGCTACTTTCGAAGACGAATTCATGGTACTCAACAAAAACAGATACGTAGGTCGTGCCTTGGACAATCGAATGGGAGGATTTATGATTGCAGAAGTAGCAAGATTGCTCCATGAAAATAAGGAGAAACTGCCTTTCGGATTGTATATTGTAAATGCCGTTCAAGAGGAAGTTGGATTGAGAGGTGCACAAATGATTGCCCAGAAAATAAAACCAGATGTGGCAATTGTGACTGATGTTTGTCACGACACGAATACTCCAATGATCAACAAAATTGTTCAAGGTGATTTGAAATCTGGCGATGGCCCTGTATTGACATATGGTCCGGCGGTGCAAAACAATTTATTGCAATTAATCATTCAAGCCGCGGAAAAGAACAAAATTCCCTTCCAAAGAGCAGCAGCATCAAGAGCAACAGGAACAGATACCGATGCGTTTGCCTATTCTAATGAGGGTGTGCCAAGCGCATTGATTTCATTACCATTACGTTACATGCATACGACCGTAGAAATGTGTCGCAAAGAAGATGTTGAGGATTCAATCCGACTTATTTATCAATCCTTAAAGTCGATTAAGAACGGACACGATTTCAGGTATATCAAATAGGATTCGTAGAATTCACAAATATTATTGAGAATCCGTTGTAAACCCTCGCAGAAGGTTTGTATCTTGTAAGTTCTAAAACAAAGTACTTATGAACAAACCTATGATCCTGCTATCATCGCTGGTGATAGCTTCAACCGCAAATGCACAGTTGTTTTCGGATGATTTTGAAAATTATGCTGTCGGCGATTATATCGGGCCAGCATCAACTGAATGGACAACTTGGAGTGGCACTGAAGGAGGTGCAGAAGACGCTCAGGTAACAGATGCGCAAGCGAGCAGCGGCGCTAATTCAATATTTTTCTCATCAACCGTATCTGGAGGAGGACCACAAGATGTGATTCTTGATTTCGGTCAGCAGTATACCGATGGGATCTTTACCTTCGAGACAGACGTTTTTATCGACGCTGGAAAAAATGGTTATTTTAACTTTCAAGCAACGCCAACACCAGGAACGACTTGGGCTTTGAATTGTAACATGGCGAATGGTCAAATTTCTATCGACGATGGAAGTACGCCTGATCTTGCTCTGGGACGCTATCAAGACGAAACATGGTTTACCCTCCGCATCGAAGCCAATCTTACGACAGGAAGATGGCAAGCTTTTGTAAATGGTGAATGTTTTGGTGTATGGGCCAATTCAGTGAATCAATTGGCATCAGCTGATTTGTTCCCGATTCAAGGGAGCTCTTTCTATCTCGACAATGTGAGTTACGATCACCAAACATATGCGACTCCAGCATTGAATGCTACGGTTGCTGGATTTGAAATGGGACCAAAAATTTCTGGATTGACAATTCACCCGAAGGTGACTGTTGCGAATGCAGGAACAGACCCAATCACTTCATTTGATGTTTCGGTAAATCTTTACGGAGATGTTAAAACAGAAAATGTTACGGGGATAAATCTTACAGCTGGACAATCAATGGAAGTTGTATTTACAGATTCATACTACCTTGTTGATACAGAAACGACAGGAAGCGCAACTGTTTCTAACGTAAACGGAACAACCGATGGAGATGCAACAGATGATGACGCATGTGTTTTGATGAATCCAGTAATTCCAGCTCCAGGAAAAGTGGTAGTGGGAGAGGAAGCAACAGGAACTTGGTGTCCATGGTGTGTACGCGGAACGGTATTTATGGATAAATACGAAGAATTCGGTCCGTATTGGGCAGGAATCGCTGTTCATAATGGTGATCCAATGGTAAATGCAGGTTACGATAGCGCTATCGGAGCATTGATTTCTGGTTATCCAAGTGCATTGGTAGATCGTGGTGGTGATGTTGATCCATCAGCAATGAGTGCTGATTTCTATGATCGCCTTGTAACACCACCAACGGCGATCATATCGAACGCTTCTACATGGAATTCAGGAACGCGTGAATTGTCTGTTACTGTTACTGCTGATTTCCAAATGGCAGCGAATAATAACTACAAATTGGCATGTGTTTTAACAGAAGACGGTGTCACTGGAACAACCTCTGATTATGCACAAGCAAATGCGTATGCAGGTGGAGGAAACGGACCAATGGGAGGATATGAATTGTTGCCGAGCCCAGTGCCAGCTTCTCAAATGGTTTACGATCATGTTGCCCGCGAAATTTTGCCTTCTTTTGATGGTGACGCAAACAGCTTCCCTGCTACAGTGAATGCTGGTGAGCAACATTCTGTGACCTTCAATTTTACATTGCCAGCAGATTGGAACGAGAACAATATACATATCATTGGTTTGTTGATCGCGCCTGATGGAACAATTGACAATGCTGGGAAATCAGCAATTGGAAGTAACACTGGTTTATCAGAGCTTTCGAATGAGACATTCAGAATGTATCCGAATCCTTCAAATACGGTTTCTTTTGTAGCAGTTGATGCTGTAGCAAATTCAGAAGTTTCCGTTCGTTTGATGGACATGGCAGGTAAAGTCGTAACTTCAAAAGAATACGGCGTTGTTGCTCCTGGAACTGAGTTGCCAATCGTGACGAACGCATTGGAGTCAGGAGTTTATATCGTTGAATTGACGGTAAACGGAACACGAATGACACAACAATTGGTAGTGGAGTAATTCACTTCTCAAAATAACAAGAAGGCGGTTCTCCTCGTGAGAATCGCCTTTTTTTGTGCAACGCATCTAAGATTTTAGGTACTTTTGTAACCATGAAATGGATTGGAGAACGCATCTCTTTTGTTGATGATAAAACGAAAACTACTGTTGTGATTGAACCGGTAAATGTCGGTTGGATTCGAGGAGCAATGGGGGCATGGGTGTTCATGTGGTACACGATTGGATGGGCGATTGGTTACGCCTATTTTAATCAGGAGTTGAACCGTCAAGAATCAATCATCATTTTTGTTTTTTCTGCATTTTGGTTGTATTTCGCCGTTCGGGTGACACGTACGTGGTTTTGGTTGCTCTGGGGGAAAGAGTTGATCAAGATTGATGAAGTAGCAATGACCTACAAACGCTCGGTTCGGAAATATGGTAAAGCACATCCGTATTTATTGGAGAATATTACCAAGATGCGCATGACACATCCCAAAGAAAATTCGCTTCAAGCGGCATGGGAAAAATCGGCATGGATCATGGGGGGAGAACGACTTGAGTTCGATTACATGGGAAAAGTCGTGAAGTTTGGACGCAAATTGAATGAAAAAGACGCCGAATTGTTGTTTAAGATGTTGACAAAACGCATTGAAACACAAATTCGCCAGAATAAGAAGAAACAAGACTAATAGAGCTACAATCAGTCGTAGGCTTTCTCCATCAAATAATGCTGCAAAACATCGAAAAGTTTGTAGCTTTCTTCTACAACAGTATAATTCAAGCGCAAATAAAAATCAACGGCGTAATCGCGCGCATGTAGGATCATTTTCGAGTTTCCGAGTGCTTTCGATTTTGCTTCCGCGGCTTCCATGATCATGCGGCCGTAGCCTTTTCCTTGAATTTGATCGTCCACAGCGACAAAGCGTACCTGACTTACACCAATTTCCGCTTGATCCAAACGTGCAATAGCTTTTATCGCTCCATCTTCGAACAAAGCAAAATGAATGCCTGTTGCATCGCCCTCGTTGCGCTCACTTCCCAAGGGTTGCCCCAACGGTTCACGTAAGATTCGGTAGCGCAAGCCATAATACGCCTCCCATTCTTGCTCAGTTTGTGGACTTCTAATTTCCATTATTTAAAAAGTATGGAGGTGACACGTTTTGTTGCAACACCATCTATTTTTTCGTCACGAACCAAGGCTTGCGCTTTCGGGTCGTCAAAGACTTCTTGTAGATTTTTTACAGCGCCCACTGGAACGTTCAAGGCAATCAAGGTGTCCAAGAGTTTTTTTGAATCCCATAGAAGTACATGTTGTTGTAGTAATTCAAAGAGAACATCACGGTGCTGAACGCGCAATTGATTGGTAGCGAAGCGAGCGTCTTGCGATAATGCATCAACTTCGAGTGTGTCGCATAATTTCTCGAAATGAGCGTCTGATCCAATGGCAAAAGTAACCGTCTTTCCATCTTTGGTTTCAAACAATTCGCCGTAAGGTGCAATGTTCGGATGTTTACTACCAATTCGCTGAGGAATGTGGTTACCCATCAAATAATTGGAAGCTTGATTGCTCAAACTACTCAATGCAGCATCGTACAATGAAACATTAATAATCTCCCCAATTCCTGATTTTTCACGCTGGTACAAAGCCAAAAGAATCCCTTCTTTCAAATGGTGTGCTGCCAAAATATCGATAAAAGCAACAGGCATTTTCGTTGGCGGTCCATCGGCTTGTCCGTTCATTGACATAAACCCCGATTCCGCTTGTAGAATCAAGTCGTACGCCACACGATCGCTGTCGGATCCATATCCGCTAATTTTCCCAACGATCAAACGTGGATTCAAAGCTGTCAAATGTGCATCTTCCAAACCAAATTTGGTGTAATCCGATCGTTTAAAATTCATAAGTAAGATATCGGCACTCTTCAATAAATCGAGAAAAATTGCATTGTCTTGCGGTTGCTTTAAATCAAGGCGTAAATAGTCTTTGTGGTAATTTACACTGGAAAAATAGGCAGAGACCGATGCTTCAGGATTTTCATTGGCGAGCTTCCAACTTCTTGTGACATCAGGGTGATGCGGGTGCTCTATTTTAATCACCTCAGCTCCCAATTCTGCCAAAAATGTACCAACACTTGGTCCTGCGAGTACGCTGCTGGCATCAATCACCTTCAATCCCTTCAAATTCATTAAATCACTTCCCATCTGTTTGCTCTTAGCATCGAAGATACACAAATCACGTATTGATTTCTGCTTTTTGTTGTGGATTTGTCTGTTCAAATTATATTTGTTGCATGCAGAAAATTCAATTCGTACTCAGTGAAACCAACGCACCAGAAAAGGGCGTAAAAAATACACTTGCCTTACTCGAAGAAGGGGCGACAATTCCGTTTATTGCACGTTATCGAAAGGAGAAAACGGGAGGATTAGACGAAGTCGAAATTACTGCGATTCGAGATGCTGGCAAAAAGTACGATGAGATCATTGCGCGTCAACAAACGATTTTAAACGCCATAAAAGACCAAGGGAAATTAGACGGGAGCCTGGAACACAAAATCACCAGTTGTTTCGATCCTATTCGTTTGGAAGATCTTTATTTGCCTTACAAGCAAAAACGTTTGACGCGCGGAGAGAAGGCACGTAAGTTGGGCTTGGAACCGTTGGCGAAAATGATCATGTCTCAAAGAGGTGGTGATCCCGAAGAAATGGCCGAACGCTTTTTGAAGGGCGATTTAACGGAAATAGAAGAAGCCATTGCTGGGGCAAAAGATATTATGGCGGAATGGATCAACGAGAACGAGCAATTGCGCGATCGACTCCGACAACAATTTGAACGGCACGCAGTACTTTCCACGAAAATGGTGAAAGGCAAGGAGGCAGAAGGTGAAAAATACAAGGACTATTTTGAACACACCGAAAGTTTACAACGTTGTGCGTCTCATCGTTTTTTGGCCATTCATCGTGCAGTACGTGAGGGGATTTTAAACCTTAAAGCCCGCCCTGATGAAAGCTATGCAATGGAAGCTGTTTCACGTTTTTTTGTCAAAGGAAATGACGCCTGTTCTTCCATTGTGGAAGAAGCGTGTGAGGAAGCATACAAAAGATTATTGCGTCCGTCAATGGAAAACGAAGCCATCAGCAAGGCAAAAGAAAAAGCCGATGCCGAAGCGATCAAAGTATTTTCGAAAAACTTGCGTCAGCTCTTATTGGCGCCTCCACTCGGAGCGAAGCGTATTTTGGCCATCGATCCTGGATTCAGAACGGGATGCAAGGTGGTCTGTCTAGACGAGCAAGGAAATATCGAACACAACGAAACTATTTTTCCACACCCACCTCAGAAAGAAGCTTCCAAAGCGAAATCGAAACTAGCGCAATTGGTACAAGCTTATCGAATCGATGCTTTGGCGATTGGTGATGGAACGGCAGGGCGCGAAACGGAAAGTTTAGTCAAGCAGATTCAATTTGATCGTGAGGTGGCCGTATTTGCCGTTCGTGAGGATGGAGCTTCTATTTACTCAGCTAGTAGCATCGCGCGAAAGGAATTTCCACAATACGATGTTACGGTGCGCGGAGCTATTTCAATCGGACGACGTTTAATGGATCCTTTGGCAGAATTGGTGAAAATCGATCCAAAATCGGTGGGAGTCGGGCAATACCAACACGAGGTTAATCAATCCCATCTAAAAACAGCTTTGGACGATGTGGTAATCTCCAGCGTAAATGCCGTGGGAGTGGATATCAATACGGCAAGCGCTTATCTTTTGAGTTACGTCTCAGGCTTGGGGCCAACACTCGCCGAAAACATTGTCGAATACCGAAAAGAAAACGGTGCAATTCGTTCGAGAGCGGAATTGAAAAAAGTGAAGCGATTGGGCGACAAAGCTTTCGAACAAGCAGCTGGATTTATTCGGGTTCGAAATGGCGAAAATCCTTTAGACAATTCGGCTGTACATCCTGAAAGTTATCATTGGGTGGAAGCTATCGCCAAAAAGAAATCGATGAAAACGACGGAGTTGATTGGCGCCACAGAAGTGTTGAATTCACTCAAGAAAGAGGAATTCCCGGAAATGGACGTCTTCACCTTTAACGATTTGGTCGCCGAATTAAAAAAGCCAGGGCGCGATCCTCGACAACAAGCAAAGGTTCTGGAGTTCGATCACCGTTTAAAAACCATCGAGGACATCAAAGTCGGCATGTCACTTACGGGAATTGTAACGAACGTGACCAATTTTGGGGCTTTTGTCAATATTGGTATTAAAGAAAATGGATTGATTCACAAATCGCAATTGGCCGACCGATACGTCGAAGATCCTTCCGAGTTTATTTCCTTGCACGATCACGTGGAAGTGCAGGTATTGGAAGTGGATGTGCATCGGAAGCGGATTGGATTGAAGCGGATGTAGTACGGGTATTTGTTTGTGCTATTGGATGCTATTTACTTCTCACCGAAGAATAAATAAACCCATTCTTCACGCACAAATCACTCGGCGTATTCTCCACATACAAAGATCCTGTTCCTAGTCCTTGCGGCAATTGATTCGAATAGTTTCCTGCCAATTGACAAATGACTTCCAGTCCCACGTTGGATTCGAGTGCTGAGGTCATCCACCAGGGAATATTGCGTGCTTCTGCCAATGAAATCCATTCCTGCGTTCCTGAAATACCACCGTGCAAACTTGGTTTCAAGATGATGTACTGCGGCTGAATCGTCTCTAAAAGCGCGATTTTTTCTTCTTTTTTATAAACTCCGATCAATTCTTCGTCCAAAGCAATCGGTGTTGGTGTTTTGGCACATAAATCTTTCATCGTCTCCCATTGTCCTTGTTGGATCGGTTGCTCGATAGAATGAATCTCCAGAGTTGCCAGCTGTTGCATGATTTTCAGGGCTTCTTGAGGAGTGAAGGCACCATTCGCATCGACGCGTAAAGTCACCTCCTTGGCAGAGTGCTTTTCCCGAATGGATTGCAGTAGCGCAAATTCGGTTTCGAAGTCGATCGCCCCAATTTTCATCTTAATCGTTTTGAATCCTGCAGCCAATTTCTCTGCAATTTGAGTTTCCATGAATGAGCGGTCTCCCATCCAAATCAAGCCGTTGATCGGAAGTTGTCTTTTCCCAGAAGTGAAATCGTTGTCAAAATAAATCCGCTTTCCTCCATTTTTAAGATCGATCAATGCACTCTCCAAGCCAAATTGAAGGGAAGGCCAGGTGGTTAAATCACTTTCAAGATTTTTACAAAGTTCCCGTAGCTTTGCTTCATATTCATCAAATGAGGTGAAATCTGGAGACAATCCCGGGATGATGCTGCATTCGCCAAGTCCGTATATTTCGGGAGCTTCAGAAAGCCAAACTTTCAGGAACCACGCGTGTTTCTCAGTTAAAATACCACGACTCGTGCCACTTGGACGTTTGAAGACAAAGCTTTTTTTCTCGAACGAAGCCTTAAGCGCCATAACTTCTAAGATAAATCAAGCCAGCGAAAAGCAATACGGCAATTGCAAAGGTAGCCAACGCTACTTTCTTCAATTCAGGATCAAAATCTTTCGGATCTGTTACGCGCATCACCGTTCGTAAATGAACAATAAGAAGCAATCCAGGCGCCAATGCGGCAAATAGCAGCGGGTTCCCTACAAGGTTAATGAACTGTGCAATGGATCCAAGTGCAATAACAATCAATAGTACATGATACATCTTGGCACTGTTTGGTCCCATACGCACAACCAATGTAATCTTCCCCGATTTATGATCATTGATATAATCGCGCATGTTGTTCAGGTTTAGAACAGCAGTACTCAGTAATCCAAATCCGATTGCAAGAAGTATGTTTTCGTTAAGAAACGCTTTTGCATAAAGCGAATACACGCCGAGTACACTCACCCCACCGAAGAAAAGTAGTACCATAATGTCGCCTAGACCATGATACCCGTATGCTTTTTTACCGATAGTGTAGGTGATGGCCGCAATTACGCATAAAAGAGCCAATCCCGAATAAAACCAAAGCATCGATGCTGGCATACTTTTCGTGCCCAAATAGATAAGTGCAGCTGCCGAAATCACACTAAGTAACGTTGTAATGGCGACTCCCTTTTTCATTTCTTGTGTTGAAATAATCCCCGATTGCACGGCGCGTTCCGGTCCAACACGGTCTTCATTATCCGTACCCTTCATACCGTCGCCAAGGTCATTGGCAAGATTTGAAAGGATTTGGAAAAGTATCGTAGTCAATAATGCCAATCCGAAGATCCAACCATCCCATTTTTCGTTAAAATAAGCTACAGCGGAACCAGCAATAATTCCAGCCAATGAAAGCGGTAGTGTTCGCAATCGCATCGCACGTATCCAGGCAACTCTTTTCGACATGAAACAAAAGTAAGCAACGGATTGCAATTCTCACTTGAAATTTGTGCGTGCATAAGAAAAAAGTGTATCTTCAAAGCATGAAAATTGCACCCTCAGAAGTGGCATTGAGTAAAATGCTCAACATAGAATTCCCGCTAATCGTAGCACCAATGTTTTTGGTCTCTAATGAAAAAATGATCATCGAAGCGGTGAAACATGGCGTAACAGGAGCAATTCCTGCGTTGAACTACCGAACAACCGACGATTTACGAAATGGCATTCGCAAAATAAAAAGTGAAGTAGATGGTCCGTTTGGGATCAATTTAATTGTCAACAAATCCAACTTTCTCTACAAAGAACAATTGGAAGTTATTTGCGAAGAGAAGGTCAGTTTTATCATA
Organism: Crocinitomicaceae bacterium; assembly: GCA_050289845.1. Lineage (GTDB taxonomy): Bacteria > Bacteroidota > Bacteroidia > Flavobacteriales_D > Crocinitomicaceae > UBA4466. The sequence continues at coordinate 14,215 of JBNKGN010000044.1, forward strand.
ACTTCTCTAGGATCACCAGAAGAAACGATTAAAAAAGCGCACGAACATGGGGTCCTCGTCTTTTGCGATGTTGTGGACGAAAAATACGCGCGAAAAGTAGAGGGGCTGGGTGCAGATGCAATTATTGCTGTGAATAAGGAAGCTGGAGGTCATGCGGGGCCAACTTCGTATAAGGAATTGTTGCCAGCGCTGAAAAAAGTGTGTTCCATTCCTGTGATCTCCGCTGGGGGCGTTGGAAATGGATTCGAAGCTGAGCAAATGATCGCTCACGGAGCAGACGGTTTGTCTGTAGGTTCACTTTTTATCGCAACAGTGGAATCAGATGTTTCTCAAGATTACAAACAAGCTTGCGTCGATTACGGGGAAAAAGACATTGTTATGACCACCAAATTATCAGGTACGCCTTGTACAGTGATTAATACACCATACGTTCAAAAAGTTGGAACCAAACAAAATGCTTTAGAACGGTTTCTGAATAAGAATAAGCGATTGAAGAAATGGATGAAAGCACTTACCTTTGTTCGTGGATCGAAAAAGTTGCAGAAGGCAGCGTTTAGTACAACCTATAAAACAGTGTGGTGTGCTGGACCTTCCATCGAGCATGTACACGAGATTAAAACAATGGGCGAAATCATCAATCAACTCAAAAAAGACTACGCGAATGGAGGTGGATCGGCAACAGCTTAAGAATGCGCGGAAACAATTGTTTTTGTTGGGATTGTTCAAAATCCCAATGGTAGGATATGTGAAACCAAGACTCGCAGAACTTAACGATCAACGCGCTGTTATTACAATCAAATTGCGACGTCGAACGAAAAACCATCTGAATTCCATGTATTTTGGAGCGATGTCCATCGGTGCAGATCTTGCAGCTGGATTGCATACCTTTTATTTTGCGGGGGAACAACAGAAAAGAATGTCCTTCGTATTTAAAAGTGTCAACGCTGAATTTCTTCGAAGAGCAGAATCGCGCGTGTCCTTTATCTCAGAAGATGGAGCAAAAATTCAACAGGCCGTCGCATTGGCTTTGGAGACAAAAGAACGGGTCAACGAGACGGTACAAGTCCTTGCAAAAAATATGGAAGGAGAGATTGTCGCGACTTTCCAAATGACCGT
>JBNKGN010000045.1:0-15318 GCA_050289845.1 Crocinitomicaceae bacterium
CAGAACAAACAGATGATTTTGTGTTTAACTTTGAGTACAATACAGATCTTTTCGATCGTGCGTCTATTGTTACACTGACAGATCACTTCCGAGCCATCTTAGGATTAATACTGGCTGACCCTTCGCAGTCGATATATTATTTGATTCATGAATCTACGACAGCATTGACCTTTATTGAAGATGTGAAGGCACCATCAGGGATGGACCAGCCGGTATCAAGTCACCAGCAACGCTTGTGGTTTATCGATGAGTTTGAGACTGATAAACTGTATACGGGACGCCCGGTTTATCATAATATTCCGTTGATGATTCGTTTTGAACATCCTGTTGATAAAGAGCTGATGGAAAGAAGTATCATAACCTTAATCGAGCGTCATGGTGCTTTGCGCACACATTTGATTTCCAAGGAAGAAGGGTTGTACCAACGGATAGAAGATCAGGAATCCTTTAATCTGGAGGTGCTGCATTCTCAGGGTGATTTGGAGTCAGAAGCGCGAGTGTTGAGTCAGAAGCCTTTTGCAGTTAATGATGCGTTATTGCTTCGAGGAAGCTTGCTGATTAGCTCAGACGCTCAAATGTTGGTGTTGACATTCCACCATAGCATCTGCGACCGTGGTTCATTGGGGGTAATTTACCGCCAACTAAGTGAACACTATACGTTTCTTAGCGAAGGGAAACCAATACCGTCATTCGTGCCTGCGTATCAGTATACAGATTTTAGCTACTGGCAGCACGGGATGTCTGAAGCGACCGAAAATTCGTTGCTGATTTACTGGAAGCAAAAGTTGAAAGGTAAGTTGCAGGATCTTGAACTTTCTACGGATCGCCCTAGAGCATTGGTGCATATTTATTCAAGCGGATCAGAGCAGTTTGTACTGGGAGGAGAACTCAGTGCAATGATTAGGAATTTTGGGGCTATGCATCAGTCAGACAGTTTGAAGGTACTTCTGAGTGCATTTAATATTCTTATGCATCGCTATACTGGTCTGGAAGAGGTCGTTATCGGAACAAGCACTGAGAACCGAACCTACCGCCAGACGGAAGACATGGTTGGACCAATTTCAAACCTGTTGGTGCAGCGCAATTTCATTGAAGGTTCAGACACCTTCACGGAAGTGTTAGCTCAAAGTAGCAGAACATTTGAAGAGTCTTTGCGCTATGGATCAATGCCTTTTGACAAGTTGGTCTTGGAGCTTAACCCAGAGAAAGATATGAGCCGAACAGCCCTTTTCGATGTGTTGTTTACCTACGAAGACCATACACTCAATAATCTTGGGTGTCACTTTGGAAAGCTTCAACCAGAAGTGTTGGAGACGAACTTAGGTTTAGGAAAGTACGATCTCAACCTATTGGTTCAGCAACAGGGATCGGACTTTTTATGTACGCTTGTCTACAACAGTGATTACTTCGACGCTGGAACAATTGAGCGTATGAGCAACCACTATAAAGAATTATTGAAGAGTCTTTTGATCAATTCGGAATCTGCGATTAGCGAAGTTCCGATGCTTTCATCAGTGGAGTCTTTAGATATTTTGGAATCTCTGGATCGTACATCAGTTGGTTTTGATGTGGAAGAGACGATTGTGAGTTTATTTGAGAAGCAAGTTGTTCTGTACCCTGACAACATAGCCCTAGTGTTCGAAAATCAATCGTATACCTATGCTGAGTTAGATGCAAAATCCAATGAGTTAGCGCACTACCTTATAAGCCGTTATTCGTTATGTTCAGAGGAATTGGTTAATATAAAATTGGATCGTAGCGAGTGGATTGTGATCGCTATTTTGGCGGTACTTAAGGCAGGAGGGGTGTATGTTCCTGTCGATCCCTCTTACCCTCAGGCGCGCATCGACTTTATCAAAGAGGACAGTGGTTGCAGGGTTGTTATCGACCATCAGGAATTGGAGGAGTTTAAAGCAGGTAGCTATCCTTCGATACCGCTTGGTCTAGAAATTTCTTCGAATGCATTAGCCTATGTTATCTATACATCGGGAACAACGGGGACACCAAAAGGTGTTTTGTTGGAACATCGGAATGTTGTTCGATTGTTGTTTAACGAATCGCCATTGTTCGATTTCGGTCCAGACGATGTCTGGACGATGTTTCACTCATATTGTTTCGACTTCTCAGTATGGGAGATGTATGGAGCACTTTTGTTTGGAGGAAGACTCGTTATGGTTCCATCGATGGTTGCCAAGGATACAGAGAAGTATATAGAGCTTCTAAAGTATCACGAGGTAACTGTGCTTAACCAAACTCCATCGGCATTTAACAACTTGGTCCGATTAGAGCTTTCGAATCAAAGCCGTGAATTGAGTTTACGTTATGTGATTTTTGGAGGAGAAGCATTATCTCCCTCAACACTTTCAGGTTGGCATACAGCCTATCCAGAGGTGAAACTGGTCAATATGTATGGTATCACTGAGACAACGGTTCACGTCACATACAAGGAAATTACTTCAGAAGAAATAGCAACGAACAAGAGTAATATTGGATTACCAATACCAACGCTTAGCTGTTATGTATTGGACGATCGCAGACATGTTTTACCTATTGGAGTACCTGGAGAATTGTACGTTGGAGGTTCAGGAGTTGCTCGTGGATATTTGAATCGGGCAGAGCTTACTCGTGAACGTTTTGTTGAAGACCCATTCAAGCCAGGAGAGGTGCTATATCGATCTGGCGATAAGGTCCGTCTTCTTTCGAATGGCGATTTGGAGTATTTGGGTAGGTTGGATGATCAAGTAAAAATCCGTGGTTATCGTATCGAATTGGGAGAGGTAGAGAAGGCTCTACTGAGTCATTCTTTGATCGATCATGTAGTCGTTCTGGCGGTTACAGAAGACGGTGTGTCTAGTATGGTCGCTTACCTTCAAAGCAAAGAGACATTAAATACGCAGGATGTTCGTATGTACTTGAAAGAGGTCTTGCTTGATTATATGATTCCATCGTATTTCATTCAATTGAGTAGTTTCCCACTAACCTCGAATGGTAAGGTAGACAAGAAAGCGTTGCCGTCACCTGAGGGCTTTGGATTATCGAGCGGGGTTGAGTACGAGGCACCAGAAACGAATTTGGAACGAGAGCTTGTCACTATCTGGGAGCTTGTACTTCAGCGGGAAAGAATTGGAACGAAAGATGATTTCTTTGCGTTAGGAGGACATAGTCTTAAGGCTACGCGTTTGATTAGCGAATATCACAAGCAATTCGACGTTAGACTCGGGCTGAAGGACATCTTTACGCATTCTAACCTTTCCTCTCATGCGGTGTTGATAGAACAGGCGCAGCAGGAAGTGTTTGAGTCGATACCTGTTTTAGATGAACAGGAAAGTTATCTTATATCGGACGCTCAGCGCAGGTTATGGGTTCTCAGCAAGTTTGAAGACGGGTCAATAGCCTATAACATGCCGTCTCAAATTGAGCTTACTGAAGACTATAATATTGGCGCGTTCAAAAGGGCTATTGATGCAACCATTGAGCGCCATGAAATTCTCAGAACGGTGTTCAGATCTGAAGCTGACGGAGAAGTACGCCAATGGATTTTGAGTTCCGGAGCACTGAACTTTGAAATGGACTATCAGGATTACCGAAGTTATGCAGATAAAGAGGCACGTGTTGATGAATATATCGCAAGAGATTCCGTGGAGGAATTTGATTTGGAGCAAGGGCCTTTAATCAGAGCAAGTCTACTCCAATTAGAAGATCAGCGCTATATATTCTATTTCAACATGCATCACATTATTAGTGATGGTTGGTCAATGAATGTTTTGAGTAAGGATGTACTCACATTTTATGAGGCATTTTCCGATGGTCAGACACCAAATTTACCAGCGTTGCGAATTCAGTATAAAGAGTATGCGGCCTGGCAGTTGGCGCAAATCGAAAAAGACGATTTTGGCAAACACAAAGCATTTTGGCTCGATAAATTGTCAGGAGAAATTCCTTTACTAGACTTGCCAACCAGCAGAACGCGTCCTATTGAGAAAACGCATAACGGACATATTCTAAGTACCCAAATTTCAAAGAGACAGACTCAAAAACTACAGAATTATTGCCAAGGTAATGGAGGAAGTTTGTTTATGGGACTCATTTCGGTTTGCAATGTACTTCTTAACAGATATTCTGGCCAAACCAAATTACTCCTTGGAACTCCTGTCGCAGGCAGAAACCATTCGGATTTGGAAAGTCAGATAGGTTTTTACATTAATACACTCGTGCTATGCAACGAGGTGGACAATACAGGCAGCTTTACGGATCACTTTACACAAGTTAGAAAAAACACCCTTGAATCATTTGATCATCAAGTGTATCCGTTTGACAGGCTGGTGGAAGATTTAAAACTCAAACGAAGCATAAGTCGAAGCGCACTGTTCGATGTAATGATTACTTTCAATGAGATGGTGGGTGATTTCTCGGAAGAAAATGGATCAGTTTCACATGAAGCACCAACGGTAAAAGACCACGGTAAAGGAATTTCGAAATTCGATCTTAGCTTAACCTTTAATCAGGTTGGTGAAGGCTTACATTTATTCGCGACCTTCAACCAAGATGTGTACGAACAGAAGATGATTGAAGGTTTCTTGGTAAACTTTCACAATACTTTGGATGCACTTTTGTCAACTCCAGAAATAGAGATAGGTCGTATTGAAATCCTTTCAAAGGAGGACAAAAATAAACAGCTTGAAAAGAAGCCTGATCTTGTGTCTGCTCCAATGCATATTGTAGAGTTGTTTGCTGAAGCTGTTGAAAAACATGGAGGCCGCTGTGCATTGAGATTTGACAAAACAGCGTTGACCTACAGGGAACTAGACGTGATTACGAATCAATTTGCCTACTACTTGAAGAACAGCTTCGATATTCAACCAAATGAGTTTGTTGCCGTGAAGTTGCAAAGAAGCCACTGGATGGTAATAGCAATTCTTGCAATCCTAAAATCGGGCGGTGCCTATGTGCCTGTTGATGCAGCTTACCCTCAAGAGAGAATTGATTTTATTGAGAAGGACAGTGGGTGCAAAGCCTCGATAGATGATGATGTAATTGAACGTTTCAAAGTAGAACAGGCGAATTGCAATGAGCATGCGCTGTCACTTCCGCTAGATCAGAATCAACTGGTTTACAGCATTTATACTTCTGGGTCTACAGGCATCCCAAAAGGTGTACTCATTGAAAATGCTAGTTTGGTGAATTATCTGTTTACAATGTCGACATACTATGGAATTGACACTTCGGATAACATAATGCTTTTTTCAAGTATTTCTTTTGACGCATCTGTAGAGCAGATATTTTTGGCGTTATTGAACGGAGCCCAGTTATGTGTTGCTTCAATGGATGAAATTCTTGATAAGGGTTTAACTGCAGCATTTTTGGAAAGAAATCAAATCACACATCTCCATGCAGTACCGACATACTTGAAAACAATCCTTGATATTTTACCAGGATCGGTTAAAAGGGTTATTTCAGGGGGAGACGCGTTCGATGCTGAAATTCGAAAAGAAGTATCGGAATATGTGAAAGTATTTAATAAATATGGCCCTACAGAAGCGACAATTTCCGTGACAATAAAAGAAGTACTTTCCGCAAATCAAAGACCTCAAAATATTGGTGCCCCAATAAAAGAGGGAAACATTCACATTCTGAATGAAGGAAATGTACTGGTGCCAGAGGGTGTTATTGGAGAAGTTTGTATTGGAGGAATGCTGTCAGTAGGTTACCATAACAACCCAGACCTCACAAAGGAAAAGTTCATAGATCATCCATATAGAAACGGAGAAAAGTTGTATAAATCAGGAGATTTGGGGCGTTGGCTACCGAACGGAGAGCTTGAACTTATTGGAAGGAAGGATGAACAAGTCAAAGTAAATGGATACCGCATTGAGTTGGGTGAAATTGAAGCCGTTCTGAAGAATAACCCGGGGCTACAGGATGTGGTTGTATTGGTGCGTACGAATCAGACGAATCAGAAAGAGATCGTAGCATACTTTAATACCGTTGAGGAAATTGCTCCACTCGATTTGCGCATTCATGTATCGAAGGAGTTGCCTGAACATATGATTCCTTCCCGATGGATTCAATTGGATGCAATTCCAATGACACCAAATGGAAAGGTAGATAAGAAGGCGCTGCTGGCTATAGAATCAAACGAACGATTGCCCGAGGTAACGTATATCGCACCCAATACAGATCTTCAAAAGATGTTGGTCAATATGTGGGAAGAAGTTTTGGAAAGAGAAAACATAGGAATTGATGATAACTTCTTCGATTTGGGAGGAAATTCAATGAAATTAATTCAATTGAATTCAAAACTAAGAATGAAAGTTGATAACTCAGTCCCACTTGCAAAACTGTTTGCGACACCGTCCATTCGGGTACTTGCAAAGTACTTGAAGGATACATCTTTTTCCGAACAATTGGACGAAAATGTGCACGAAGCGGCTGCTGATGCATTCGAAACAGGGTTCGACTTATTTAATGATTAAGAAATGATAGAAAGAAGTTACAGAGGAAATGAAGTCGCAATTATTGGAATAGCTTGCTGTGTTCCTGGAGCGATTGATAAAGAGATGTTTTGGGAGAAACTTGCGAAAGGAGAGGAGCTGATTCAGCGTTATACGGATGAAGAGTTGGCCAACATGGGTATTGGTGAGGAAATTCGTGAAAATGAAAACTATCATGGATTGAAAACGTCCATTGAAGGAGTGGATTTTTTTGATCACGAGTTTTTTAAATATATGCCGAGAGAGGTAAGTGCGATGGATCCCCAAACACGATTGTTTCACAAAGTGGTTTGGCAAGGACTTGAAGATGCTGGAATCAACATGAACAAGCCAAATCAAGTCATTGGACTGTATGCAGCAGCTGGTGAAAATTTCATGTGGAAGAATTATACTTCCTTTTTAAATCGCGATGAATTTCTGGACGATATAACGCGCGACTCCTTGAGCAACAAGGAAAATATGGCACCTATAATTTCATATAGACTGAACTTAAAGGGACCAGCGTTTAACGTTCACTCAGCATGTTCTTCTTCTGCCTTATCGACGCATATCGCCGTTCGAAACCTTCTCATGGGAGAATGTAAAGTAGCGGTGGCTGGAGGAGTGCGCATTTCCAACAATTATTTTCCCGGATACTTTTATCAGGATGGGAATATCCTCGCTCAGGACGGCCATTGTAGACCTTTTGATGAGTCCGCTTCTGGAACGATACCCTCAGATGGAGCTGGCGTTATTGTGCTGAAAAGGTTAAGTGATGCTCTTGCAGACAATAATCAGATATATGGAATTATTAAAGGATCCGCAGTAAACAATGATGGAGATAGAAAAGTTGGCTTTACAGCTCCAAGTGTTGATGGTCAGGCGGATTGTATAAAACTTGCTCAAAAAATCTCGAAGGTTGAAGCTTCCTCTATTTCCTATATAGAAACACATGGAACAGCTACAAATCTAGGTGATCCTGTTGAAATTGCTGGTCTGGTTGCTGGTTATGGGGAGTTGGCAAAGAACGTATCTATTGGATCAGTAAAGTCAAATATCGGTCATTGTGATGCTGCCGCAGGTGTTATGGGGATTATAAAAACAGCATTGTGTTTAAAACACAGAAAACTCGTGCCCACTGCTAATTTCAATAAGGTAAATCCCAATCTAAATCTCGATAAGTATGGAATAGAAGTTGGCACAGAATTCAAAGATTGGAACTCTCCGAATGGAGTGTTGAGAGCGGGGGTGAATTCGTTTGGTATTGGAGGAACAAATGCGCATCTCATTCTAGAGGATCTACCACAACTTCAAACAGAACGATCGGCAAATCATGTCTTTCCTTTTTCAGCGAAGAGTAATGAATCATTGGATAAAATCAAGGATAAAATCAAGAACTTGTTAATCAATTATCCTGAGACGAATATTGCGAATGTTGCATTCACTTTACAGGAAGGGAGAACACCGTTCCAGTATAGGTATTCCGTTTCATCAGCAACGCGAGAGGGACTTGTTGAAGCGTTGGCGCAAACAACTGAAAACACAAAATCTGAAGAAATTGAACAGAACGAAGCAGTGTTTATGTTTAGTGGACAGGGAACGCAGTATTTCAGAATGGGCGAGGATTTATATCATGCAAATCCCATCTTCAAAAAATGGATTGACAACGGATTGTCGATATTGGAAGATTTGGGGTTGACTGATGTAAGGAGTGTTCTGTATACAGATGAAAAACTGAGTGAAAAGATCAATGAAACAAACTATACGCAGCCCCTTCTTTTCATTTTTGAATATGCCTTGTTCAAGGTTGTTGAAGAGTTCGATATTCGCCCATCTTTAATGATCGGTCATAGCATTGGTGAATATGTTGCGGCATGCGTAAGTGATGTGTTTTCATTTGAAGACGCGCTGCGCATTGTAGTAAAACGAGGCGAACTTATGATGAAATCCGCTCCAGGCGGGATGATTAGTATATCGCTGCCAAGGGAAGAGGTTGAACCATTGTTAAATGATGCATTAGCGATTGCAGCGACCAATACTCAAGGGAATTGCGTAGTTTCTGGAAATGAGCAAGCAGTTGAACACCTTTCAAAAAAACTAATATCGGATGGGGTGAATTTCATAAGGTTAAAGACATCACATGCCTTCCACTCTCCAACAATGGATCCTGTATTAGATCAGTTTGAAACATACCTCCAACAATTTGACTTTAGATCTCCAAAAATCCCATTTGTTTCTAATGTTACGGGGACTGAAATTTCAAATGAGCAGGCATTAAGTGCGCAATATTGGCGAGAACACCTCAGATCAGAAGTAAAGTTCTTAGATGGTTTAAAACACTTGGTTTCTATTGGAGCCACTCATTTTATTGAGATTGGACCTGGAAAAGCATTAAGTTCTATGGTTTTTTCTCTCGAAACTTCGGGAAGTAAATTGGGCGTAACAAGCCTGATTCGTCACCCGAAAATGAAGGTAAATGATTCCATCTATTTCAATGGAGCTATCGGGAGGTTATGGGAACATGGCTTTGAAATTGATTGGGAAAAGATTCGTGAAGTGGAAGAGAATATGCTCATATCCGTTCCAACTTACGCATTTATTGAGTCTCAGTATACAACGAATTACGATCTTGATGTGCTGTTGAAACGTATAATCGGAGATGGCAGAAAACCAGCAAAGAAAGAAAACTGGTACAACTATGTCACTTGGAAGCGGCTGCCAGGAACAAGAATTACTAATGTTGCAATAAGCAAGAATGTACTTTTTATAGGTGATCAGGACATTCTACTGAATGTTGATAGAGCTAAGCAGGTCTCCGTTCGAAGAGGAAAAGTATTTAACCGAATTTCAGATAATGCATATCAATTGGATATCGGCAACGAGTCGGATTGGCAGCGATTGTTTAAAATTCTCAATGAAAAAAATTTCGTTCCAGATACGATAGTTTTGGCACCATCGGACGAAATGTATTCGGAAAAAGAAGCGAAGAGTGCATTCTTTTCTTTGAAACAACTGATGATAAATTACGGGGAGTTTCCTGTGGAAATCTTTATTTTTTCCCGAAATGCACAGCAAATCGTGACGGATCACCCCCTGCAAAATGCATATAGTCTCCTAACTGGAATTGGTATTGTTATGACGCAGGAATTTCAATCCGTTGCGGTAAGATTCGTTGATGTGGACCCGAGTACCCGCAGCGAAGCATTGAAGGAGATTGTAGATTACGAGCTACAAACATCAAGAAAAAGTGGAAGCTCAATTGGATACAGACATGGTAAATGTTGGATCAAAACGATTGAAAATCTCAAGCTGCCAATAAAGAGTGAAACAGTATTAACCGATAGGAATATTGTTGTTATTGGTGGGATGGGAAGATCTGGAATTGGGTTAACGGAACATCTGGCCAATCGCCATAAAGCAAAGGTTTCGGTAATTGGAAGAAAAAAATTCGAAGATCTAAGTGAACATCAGAAGAGTGTTTTAAATCAGTTTCAGAGTCTGGCGTATTACACGTCTGATATCACTAAGCTCGCCAATGTTGAATCCGTTTTTAATAAAATCAAGGAAAAGCACGGGCCAATTAATGGGATTCTGTTTTTAACCGCCGATATTCGAGGCGAAAGTCATAGTGAAATTCGAAACTTGACGACTGACAATTTCGAAAAGCATTATTTATCGAAAGTACAGGGAATCAACAATATTCGTTCAGTTATGAATGAAAGTGAGAACCTCGAGTTTGTTTGGTGTGCCTCAAGTCTGTCTTCAATTTTAGGAGGAATTCGGTATGCTTCGTACGCTAGTGCTAATTCGTACCTGGATTCAATTGCTTTGGACGCTTCCCCTTTCGGTGATAAAACCATTAGTATTTCATTGGATGGTCTCGTCTTTGATAAGGGAGAGATGTACCCTGAGTTGATATCAAATCACGATTTGTGTAAGATTTTTGATGCCACTTTTCAGCAAGTAGAAGTAGGAAATATTCTTGTGTCCAAATCTGATATCAATAGTGAAATTCAAAAATTTGTAGTAGACCGAACAGTTTACAAGGAAGCAAATGACTCTTTTGACAATTACCAAGTTGAAGATTTAGATCCAAATGCATCAACCAAACAACAGTTGATCGATCTATGGCAAAAAACATTTGAGAATTTGGCGGTCAACGAGTTTAGTAATTTCTATGAATTAGGAGGGAACTCGCTTGTAGGATTGAGAATTACAAATATGTACACCAAACGACTTGGAATTCAATTCCCTCTTGATCAGTTCCTAAGCAATGCGACTATAAATGAGCAATTGAGGCTGATTCAAAATTCTGCGAAAAATGAATTTGAAGACATTCCGTTGGCACCAGTTAGAGAGATGTATCCAGTAACAGATACCCAACAACGATTCTGGTTGCTCTCGCAAACGGAAGAGGGTGATTTGAAATACCATATCAATTCCACGGTCCGTATAGAAGGATTAAACATAGAGGCATTGAATGAGAGTCTGAAAAACGTTGTCGAGAGGCATGAAATCTTAAGGACAACATTTCATTACGATTCGGAAAAAGGGAACGTTTTTCAAAAAGTGCATAATTCATCGAAATTTGCTCAAGTTCAATTGTTTGATGTGTCTGGAGCTGAGAATATCAATCTGGCCATTAAAAACCATTGGTCAGAAAAAATTGCCATTCCCTATAATTTGGAGAACGGTCCGCTCCTTCGTATACACGTATTGAAACTTGGGAATGAACTTTACGAAATAATGTATTCACTGCACCATATCATTTCTGACGGTTGGTCGATGGAATTATTAAAAAAAGAACTGTTCGACAGTTATTTGGCTCAGTTGAAATCTGAACCATTGAAACTACCCAAACTGAAGCATCAATATAAAGATTTCGCTGAGTGGATCAACAACGCATTGACGGAAGGAAAGTACGATGAAGCGCAATCGTTTTATAAACAAGAACTCACGGACGTGATGCCGATTCAATTTGAATCCAAAGGAGAGGCAAATGCAAATAGCGGAGGTCGGGAAATTGTGTTTAATCTTTCCCAAGAGTTTATTAATGGGCTGAATAGAATTACTTCCGCCAATAATGGTACGCAATATGTGAGCTTCGTGGCGGTCGTCGGTCTGATATTAAATCATCTATCTGGTGCTAAAACCTTCGTAGTCGGAAGTTCGTTTGCGGGGCGTCAACACGCTTCGCTAGAATATCAGCTGGGACCATATTTGAATACGCTTCCGCTTAAAATAGAAGTTGTCGGTGAAATGAATTTTGAAATGTACTATTCAAAAATCCAAAGCCGATTCAATAAGATGATTGAAATTCAGTCGTATCCATTGGGAAATATCCTTTCTGATGTAGGAGCCACAACCCTATTCAATGTACTGGTAGAGTATCACAGCAATTACGGATTTGAATCGCCAAAAGAAGTAAACGAACAAGCAGACCTAAGTGAAGTAAGCATAATTGATAAAAACATTCAATTCGATTTAAGTTTGGAACTCATGGAATCTCGCGGAAATTCGAAACTTCTGATGACGTACAACACATCACTTTTTACGCAAGAGACAATCGAAGTTTTGAAGCTAAGGATAGAAAACATTCTCCATTTTCTTGAGAATGAGATGTCTTTAAAAGACATTGATCCCGACCGTCAAAATCTGGGACGAAATATAGCCATGGAAGAAGAAGCATTTTAAATCGACAAAGACCTTATAGATCACATGAAAAAAAGAAATAAATTATATCTTTGGTGGTGCGTACATGTACGTACCATTAAAACTGTAAAAAACTTTATGAACCGCTTATTCTGCTGGGATCAAGACTGGAAAGTTTTGCCATTATCCTGCTCCCAGAAGTGCGGATTAACACCTCTTTACACAACCACATATTAACTAAAACCTTGAGATAAAACTCATTAGCATTCACGATCAGTTTCTAGAATTCAATGATTTGAATTGGGATGGCATTTATGGCATCTTCGCTAGTAGTTTTTGATCCGATGAAAATCTTCAGTTTACAGAATAATGCAACATCAATCAAATCAAATAGTTCGTGAGTATTGGAAGTCATTTCTTTTAGAGAATGAACAAAATACCTTCGAAGCATGGAATAATATTTTTACACCTGATACAGGTGGAAAATTCGAATTGATCTTTGAAATCGAGAATTCTCTGATAGGAAGAATCAACGAAATGACTAGGGAGTCGGCTTTTTTAATACACAATTTTATTGCTGTCATTACTGCAAATAGTATACGTAGATACACACAGGATTCAATTATTCGGCTCGTGTCACCAGCGCTAATGACAGGAGAACTAAAAGGGTCAGAAAATACGATGGTCGGTTATACCATTAATGCAGATTTTAATCGGTCCTTTAAGGAATTATTTGTTGACGCGAAGGCGTTTCTGACAAAAGCAGCGGAATTTGCAATGGGTGATTCAGAGTTAACAGAAATCAATGCTGAATTGCGTATAGGACTGAGAATAGAAGGGTGTAATTATCCCTGGAATGAAGCGGTTCTTCCAGATGTAATTATTGATTGGGATCTCGAAGCAAATCTTCTGAGATTATGTGCACGAAAAGATACATACGACGAGGAGATTATGAGAATTTTTGGAGTCAATGTTTTAACGATGTTAAAGTCGTGTGTAGAGCTTCCCTATGAAAAACTTTCCGCACTAGAAGTGCAAAGTGAGGCCGAGAAGACCTTCCTAATGAATTCGGAAAAAGGAAATGATCCAGTTGAATTGGAAAATTGGTTCATTCCAATTTTTGAAGCAAAGGTTGCTGAGGTTCCAGATGCGCTTGCAGTGGTTCAACAAGAGGCTAAATTCACTTACCGCGAACTAAATGAGAAATCCAACCAGTTGGCTCGGTTTTTAGCAAACGAATATGGAGTTGGTCCTGGGTGTTTGGTGGGAATAATGCTTGAACGTAGTCCTGTTCTCATGACTAGTGTACTTGCGCTGTGGAAATTGGGAGCTGCTTATATTCCGATTGAAACTGAATATCCAGAAAAAAGAATTGAAGAAATAGCTGAAAATGCGGGTCTTGAACTTATAGTCGTAAATAACAAAACGCAAAAAACGGCTAAAAAGCTTGGAATCAAAAGCTTAAACGTCGATAGGGTCGAATACGTAACATTGGATGATACTAATTTGAACATTTCTGTGTCGCCAGATGATCTTGCATACGTAATTTATACGTCGGGATCAACTGGTAAGCCAAAAGGAGTAATGATTGAACATTACGGGATGTTGAACCACATGGAGGGAAAAATCAATGATTTAAAGATTAGTTCCTATACAAAATTGGCTCAAAATGCACCTTTTGGATTCGATATTAGCGTTTGGCAGTTGTTTGCCGCGTTGTTGACCGGCGGCACAACTGTGATTTACGAAAACGAATTGGTTTACGATTGTGAAGCTTTTGTGGATCAGTTGAATCAGGATGAGATTACACTATTGGAACTGGTGCCTTCCTATCTGACAGAAATGCTTTCCGTTCTGAAGGGTAAAAATGTTCAATCCTATTTTGAAAAGTTGGACAGAGTAGTTCTCAACGCAGAGCCCCTTTTACCTTGGATGGTGAACAGTTGGTTAGACTTGTTTCCGAATATTCCAATTTATAACACCTATGGAGCAACAGAGGTTTCCGATGATATCTCACATTTTATTATTGAGCAGAAGGGCGAATACAGAACCGTTCCAGTGTTAAAGGGAACCATTAATGCCGCTCAGATAAACCTGGTTGATGAAGACTTTCAACCCGTTCCTCCCGGCGCAATAGGTGAAATTATTTTGTCGGGAAGATCTGTCGGGAAAGGATATTTGAACGATGAAGTTCGCACCAAAGCAGCATTTCTTGATGGTCCAATTGAGAAGGTAACCAACGAGAAAAAGGTCTATAAAACGGGAGATTTGGCTCGATTTGTTGGAGATGGCTGCCTCGAATTTATCGGTAGGGTGGACAAACAGGTAAAAATTAACGGACAACGTGTAGAATTGGGAGCTATAGAGCATATTTTAGCTTCACTGGATGAAGTAACAAATGCCGCCGTTCTTCCCAATGTTTTAAACTCAGAACTAATTGCATTTTATACAGGGATTGAGTTATCCAAAGAACATTTTCAGAACATTCTTTTTGATCGCTTGCCTCATTACATGATTCCTAAAGTATATGTACATTTGGAAAAGTTTCCGCTTTCACCCAATGGCAAAATTCAGCGATCCAAACTACCGGTAGAGCAGTTCAGTAATGCGCTGTCAAGAAAAAAGTACGTTGCCCCAGAAACAATTCTACAGAAGGAGCTCGCAGGGATGTGGGAAGAAATTCTGAACGTAGAGCAGGTTGGGCTCCGTGATGATTTCTTTGAAATCGGAGGGCACAGTTTGAAAATCATGAATCTTTTCGGAAAGCTTCGAAAGAAGTATCAGGTGAACATTGAAATTAGAGATTTGTTCAGCAACACTTGTCTAGAAAGTCAGGCAGAACTCATTGAAAACGCGGAGTACGATTCTTTCGAGCTGATTGAAAAAATACCTGAGGCGGACAAATATGAACTGTCATCTGCCCAGAAAAGACTTTGGATATTATCGCAGGTACCTGAGATTAATGCTGCGTATAACATGCCAATGATTTTAAACTTTGAAAATTCATTGCAACTGGAGTATTTCGCAGCCAGCGTTAAGAATGTTATTGAACAACATGAAATTCTCAGAACAACATTTGTTAAAAGTGACGAGGGTGCTGTTGGTGTTGCGCATGGGTTCTGTTTCGGGGATGCCATGCGCACGCCAGCGATAGGCGAAGGTGGTTGGGGGATTGATTTGTTCGATACGGCCGTAA
>JBNKGN010000046.1:0-15131 GCA_050289845.1 Crocinitomicaceae bacterium
ATTGCAGCTGTCAAGAATGCTGTAGAAACCTTGCTTGGCTAGCGATACGAAATTTCACTAAAGGGCTTGAAGTAAACGTTCGAATAGTCTTCATTTTCTTCTGTTGTGCTCTCATCGATTACTTGTAAATAGCCTTTGACATATTTAAGTGACATTGGATTTACAATATAGAATGTACGGTTGTTTATTACCCTGGATCCTAGAATATTGTTGGTAAATAATACTTGAATATGCCTTGAAACGGTTGGACCAGATAGCTCCAAATAGTATTGTAATTCCTTACAACAGAGTTCATTTTTAGAAATTAATAACTCGACGATTCGAACACGCGCTGGGTGACCGAGTGCTTTGTACATATCTGCAATCTGAATTTCATAAGCTTGATATTGGATTCTTTTTGTAGATCCCATAGGTTAGGTATTTGGTAGGTTATTGTCTTTAAGTTAAGGATATTTTTTTTGAAAATTTAAAAAAATGTAAACTTCTTGATAGCAATATTGCTAACTGTAAATTTTACAATATTGCAATTTTTAAAGTTTCATGGCTGCCCAAATACTATTCATACCTACCCCATTTTCAATTTACCACCCAATCACCTCTCTGAAAACACGATTAAATTTTGTTGCTATTTTTTAGCATTCGAGAAAGAAGGTAGCGACAAAAGTTTGTAATAGTTTTCCGCAGAAACCCCTACCTTTACCCCATGAAAAGAGCCTTCGATATCATCTTCTCGTTACTGATGCTCCTCATCTTCCTTCCTTTCGGTGTCATCATCGCTGTGCTTATTCTCGCAACTTCGAAAGGGGGTGTTTTTTACCGACAACAGCGGGTCGGTTTAAATGGAGATTCCTTCAAAGTCTTTAAGTTTCGGACAATGCGACCAGATTCCGATAAGTTGGGGCAATTAACGGTTGGTATGCGTGACCCACGAATAACAAGTGTAGGCAGATTTCTTCGGAAGTTCAAATTGGACGAGTTTCCGCAATTCCTAAATGTGTTGTTGGGGGATATGAGTATTATTGGTCCACGTCCAGAAGTCCGGAAGTACGTCGATTTGTACACTGCTGAACAACGAGAAATTTTGAAAGTGCGCCCAGGCATTACAGACTACGCATCGTTGGAATATTTTCACGAAAACGAAATCCTAGGGAAAGCAGAAAACCCCGAAGAGGAGTACATCAATACCGTGATGCCTGCAAAGTTAGAATTGAATAAGAAATACCTGTCCAACCCAACGCTTACAACGGATTTGAAAATTATGTGGCTAACGTTTCTGAAAATGGTAAAACGTTAATTAATTGGCTTCCTATCAAAGAATAAGGTAAATAAGACAAAAAGAGACCCAACAAACATTCCTGCCAGCACATCTTCTAAAAAATGTTGCGAAAGGTACATCCGAGAATACCCCACAAGTCCCGCGGAAATGGCCATCAGAATTTGAAATAGCGGTTTTTGAGAGAAGTAATGAAGGCTCAGAAATCCAAAAAATGCGAACGCAGCCGTTGTGTGTCCAGAAGGAAATGAATGATGTGCGTGCATCTGAACTCCCTCAACGAAATGAAGTGAGTATCCCTCCAAATAAGCCGCAGGGCGCAAAGCATCAGGATACACCAATCGTTTTAATAATTGTGCAGTAGCTCCTGACAGAAGCAATAGACAGCCACCCAATAGTAATGGGCGCCAACCATGGGTTCGAAAAGAAATTATTCCAAGAAGTGCGATTCCTAAAGCGACAAAAATACCATCTCCAACATAGGTGAAATACGCGAAAAATAGATCCCAGAAAGGCGTGTGAAGATGATTGATCCCCAAATGAATATCCACTTTTGAATACGCAAGAAGCGCGCAGACGGCTACAATTCCGAAAACCACTACGGTACCAAAGAAATAGCGCAATTGATAAAGCTTTGAACCGAACATGAGACTAGTGGATTAAAAAGGCGATCGCACAACCAACGAAAATGGAGATCAATTTAATGAAATTGAATTTGTGATTTTCACTTGTTTCAAAAATAATGGTGGTAGAAATATGCAGAAACATCCCGACAACAATCGCTAGAATAATATTAAAGTTAAAGCCTTCCAAAAGTCCTGTCGAATTGTACCCTAAAAGAAGCCCGAGCGGTGTCGTTAACGCAAAAAGTAGAAGACACATCCATGATTTAACGGGAGAAACTTTAGCAACAGTTAGCAATGTCATTAGCGCTATGGCAACAGGCATTCGGTGAAATAGTATTCCAAGGAAAAGCGTGTGGTCATCACCATGATGATGTGATGTGGCAATTTCAATTCCCGCTAGCTGACTTCCCAACGGAATCCCTTCAAGAAAGGCGTGTATAGAAAGTGCAATTAAAAGTGTCATCGGAAATTTGGAGCCTTCATGCGCATGAATATGACCGTGTTCAATTCCGCCAGAGAAAAATTCAAGGATCAATTGAACAAGAAATCCTATCAGTATGTAGATTCCTATTTGCAAATGACTGTTTTCGTACAATTCAGGGATGAAATGAATGAAAGCGATGGAGAGCAAAAAACCGCCACTAAACGCCAACAGCAATTTGATGAGTTGCGCATTTTGAGACCGCTGTAATAACAAAACCAGCCATCCGCCAAGAATCACGGAACCAATTAATCCAAATAAAATTAGTGCGATTTCCATCAACGTTTTTTTGCGATCAGTATCAATCTATCAGAGCGATTTTCATCAAATGAATGCAACTCGAAGTCCCCAAAAGTACTAAGAATTTCGAAGCCTGTCGCCTCAAGGAGTGATTCGAACTGCTCTCGGGTAATCGCCTGCACGCGCTCTAAATAGTGATAGGAAGTTCCCTTGTCTTCAAAACGAATGTCCTTGTAGATTTGTTCACCATCAAAACGCTTTGAAATTTTAAATGTAATACCCTCTCGAATTAGCTCTGTCTCAGGTTCTAATTCTCGAACGACCTTGGTTGCATTTAAAAAATCGATAATTAATTTTCCTCCCGGTCGAAGCATAGAGTGTACCGATCGAAGCACTTGTTCGTTTTCAGCTGCAGTATCGAAATAGCCAAAACTGGTGAACAAGTTAAACACTGCGTCAAAAGAATAATTGGGAATTACCTCACGCATGTCGTGCTCAATGAATGAAAGACCTTCCGTTGCACAAGCGTTTGCCTTTAAAATACTGTTGGTCGACAAATCAGCACCAAGCACGTCAAATCCCAAGCAGTGCAGGGTTACAGAGTGGCGTCCCATTCCACAGGCCAGGTCCAAAACCTTTGCGTCTTTCGGTAAATCCAAATGCTGACACAAATTTTCAATAAAATGCGCGGCTTCTCCAAAGTCACGATGCTTGTACAGCAAATGATAATAATCGGTGTCAAACCAAGATGCAAACCATTCTTTTTGATCCATGCGACAAAATTAATCGAACTTTCTGAATCACATTTGAAATATACCGTTGATTGTTTATATTTGGGTGACAATTAATTATGGCAATTTCCGATGTTTACGAGTTCTACAAGAAAATGGAAGATGAACATATCATTCTTTCGTTTAAAGGCACGTTTACAGAGGACTTACTGACTTCTATTCTTCATATCGTTGAAAACAAAATGAGCGAAATGAGGATTGAAACCAAGAAGAAAAAACGCGTTTTTAATGTCCTTGTCGAATGTTTTCAAAACTTGTACCACCACATCGAAGCTGTTGGGAGTGATTCAGAAGGTATCGACGGACAAAATGCAGCACTAATAATTGTGAAATACGAAGCGGAGAAATTCACCGTGATTACTGGGAATTTCGTCAAAAGTGAACACATTGAAGGATTGAAATCGAAATTGGAATCCGTCAATGAAATGAATGAAGAGGCGCTTCGACAGGTTTACAGAGCAAAATTAGAGAACGAAGGCAGAACAGAAAAAGGAACGGCGGGGTTAGGTCTGATCGATATCGCTCGAAAATCCAAAAACAAACTGGACTACGAGATTATTGATGTGACCGGATCCATCGGTTTTTTCTGCTTAAGTGTGGTAATAGATTAAATAGTTAAGAAATTATGGAGAAATTGGTCATTGAAGGATCGGCAAAAACACCGTCGATTGATTTTAACGCAGAAACAGGAGTTTTGGTGCTTCAAGGAAGATCCATTCCGGAAAATTCAATTGAATTTTACAAGCCGTTAAATGATTGGTTGGACAATTACGCGACGACACCGAAAGCCTCAACAGTAGTCGATGTGCGTTTGGAGTATTTTAATACTTCTTCTTCTAAATGTATTCTCGATTTCTTTAAACGCCTCGAAAAAGTCAATTCGAACGGAACTTCTGTAAAAGTGAACTGGTATTTTGAAACGGATGACGAAGATATGGAAGAAGCGGGAGAGGATTATGAAGCGATCGTGAGTCTGCCTTTCAAAATTATTGAAGTAGACGAAATTTAATTCATGCAAACGATTGGAATTACGGGCGGCATTGGTTCTGGAAAGTCACTCGTATCTAAAATTCTGGAAGCATTCGGATACCCCGTATTTAATTCGGATAGCGTTTCGAAACAATTAACAGATACCGATCCATTGATCAAAGAAAAACTCATCGACCTGTTTGGACCAGAGGTGTACACACCAGACGGGTTGAATCGCTCTTTTCTTGCACAACAAATATTCAACAACGATTCATTGCGGTTGCAGGTCAATGCAATTATTCATCCACAGGTGCGAAAGGCATTCAGTGATTTTTGCACTTCACACAAGAGCGATTTTATTTTTAACGAAGCAGCTATTTTAATTGAAACAGGTGCGTATAAAAATTTGGATCACTTGGTACTTGTCACCGCGCCAGAGGAAATTCGCGTGAGGCGAGTGATTTCCAGGGATAAAACAACGGATAAAGAAGTGTTACAGCGCATGAGCAAACAGTGGAACGATGATCAAAAACGCCCGTTCGCAAGTTTTGAGATTGTCAATGACGGTCGTCAGCCACTCCTGGAACAAGTAGAAAGTATGTTGGCCTATTTTACCTCTTCCCAAGGATCGTAATCGTCCGAATCATCCTGCTTTTCTGGAGTATCGAAAGGATCTTTTGGGGCTTTGGCTCCTGCTAACAGGAATGTAATTCCGTTCACCATCTTCGAGATCATACTCAATAAGAAGAAGAATCCGATAACCTTGAAGATGAAACCAAAGAAAAATGTTTTTTCAATGTCGATGATACTTCTGTGAAACCACAGCGAGATAGGGTTTGCCGCATATTCTGGAGCGAAATTAAAGGCCGCGAAAAGAAGCAATGAAAGCGCAATTACAATTATTTCTGCACGAAGATTAAACAACGTCAATTGTTTGGGCATTTGCACGCGTGCATTCAACATTACTTGAAACATTCGTGTACGATTCTGATTGTTTTGTAATTTGCCAATGAAGTAGGTGAGTAGAATAATCCCCGCCAAAATCAACTGGTTCAGATAGTTCAAGTTCGAGACATCCCCGTCAATACAAAATAAAAAAGTGACGTCTGCAAGAAAAACATACTTGATGCCACGCAACAAATACACTTCTCCAATAGTGCGCTGTCTGCCAGAGGTGAGCAGACGAAATCCAATCTCAATCAAGCCCCATATAAATCCGTAGATCGCGAAGACAACCCCCAATCTGAAAATAAAGTCTAATAATTCCACAAGTGTAAAGATAATTAATGCGACGCAATCACTATCTTTAATGCCTGTCAAAAAAAGATAAATTCTAAAAGAAGCATTTCCAAGATGAAACATTTCATTCAAAAATCCACCTTAATTTTCCTTTTAATCACCGCGACAATTTTCAGATCTGCGGCAGAAGAAGGTATGTTGATTCCTTCCCTGATCGCTGCGTTCGAAGATGATATGAAAGCGATGGGAATGAAATTAAGCGCTGATGATATATACAGCGTCAACCATTCAAGTATGAAAGATGCTATTTTGCATTTCGGAGGTGGTTGTACGGCAGAATTAGTCTCAAATCAGGGGCTCTTATTAACCAATCATCATTGCGGATACTCCCAAATTCAATCGCACTCGTCTGTGGAAAATGATTACCTGAAAAATGGGTTTTGGGCAAAGGATAAGTCACAAGAATTGCGAAATCCTGGTCTCACAGCAGCACGTGTTGTTCGTATCGATGATGTTTCGGAAACCGTGTTCTTCGGTACAAAAGATTTAAGTGATTCGGAAGCAGCAGCGAAAATGCAACAAAACATCGCTACGATTGTTGCGGATGCAACGAAAGACAATCACTTCAGCGCAGAGGTAAAAGCTTTTAATTACGGAAACGATTATTACATTATTGTCAAAGAAACATTTCTTGATGTACGATTGGTTGGAACGCCACCGAACTCGATTGGAAAGTTTGGAGGTGACACGGACAACTGGGTTTGGCCGCGGCATACGGGTGATTTCTCTGTCTTCCGTGTTTATGCAGGAAGTGATAATAAGCCGAGTGAAATAAGCGATGATAATGTTCCCTACACACCTTTACACTATTTACCTGTTTCCATGAAAAACCGTCAAGAGGGCGATTTTACTATGGTTTACGGTTTCCCTGGGAAGACGGAACAACATTTGTGCTCAGAGCAATTGCGCTACATTATGAACGACATGCGCCCTGCACAGATAAAGATGCGCGACAAATCCTTGAGTGTCATCAACGCAAGCATGGGATCTTCCGACGAACTGCGAATTATGTATTCCTCGAAACAAGCGAGAATTGCTAATGCATGGAAAAAATGGATCGGACAATTGGGCGGATTGAAAACCGTCGATGCGCTACAAATAAAATTGGATCGTGAAGCAACATACAATGCACGGGCGAGAGGAAAAAGAGATTGGAACGACAAATATGGTGGGGTCGTAGATGAAATGAATGCACTTGCGATTAGCCATGGGAAATACGATTTTGCCTACAATATGTTCATCGAGTATATTTACGTTGGACCAGAAATGTTCGGAAGAGCACGTCAAATGTCCGAGGTAATGGAAGCGATCGTTGCATTGGAGGAAAACGACGAATTGGAAGCGAAACGTACAGAATTAATCAATAGTGCTGAGGGCTTTTTCAAAAATTACGATGCAAACACAGATCGTGAGATTTTCCGATTGTTGACAGCAGAATACATCAAGCAAATGGGCGATGACATTCCTGCAATTCTCAAAAATAAGTCCGTGGATGAATTGACCGCAGCGATTTACGATAAGTCCATCTTTACCAACAAAGAACGCCTGATCGGATTTATTCAGAAAATGAAATCAAGTTCTTTCAAGAAACTAAAAAAGAAAGACGTCGCTTTCCAATTGTGGTTAGAGATGGATGCCTATTTTACGGAAAATACATTGCCTGGAGTTCGCGCTTATTTTGGAAGAATGAACAGTCTTTTGAAAACCTACGTGGCGGGAAGACAAGAAATGTTCCCCGATGAAAATCAATGGCCCGATGCGAATTCAACCATGCGAATTACCTATGGTAAACTGGAAGGGTCTGCACCACATGACGGTATGATGTATACTTCTCACACAACTTTGGACGGCATCATTAGCAAGAACAATACAGGGAATCCAGATTACGAGTTGCTTCCACGAATGTTGGAATTAG
This sequence comes from Crocinitomicaceae bacterium, assembly GCA_050289845.1. Lineage (GTDB taxonomy): Bacteria > Bacteroidota > Bacteroidia > Flavobacteriales_D > Crocinitomicaceae > UBA4466. Next base: position 7,595 of record JBNKGN010000046.1, read on the forward strand.
CGGCAGCGAAAAATTATGGCGAATACGCACAGGACGGCGAACTTTGGGTTTGCTTTACAGGGTCAAACCACACTACAGGAGGGAATTCAGGCTCACCAGCAATGGACGCTGAGGGAAATCTCATCGGACTTAACTTTGATAGAACATGGGAAAGTACCATGAGTGATTTTATGTTTGATAGCGATCGTTGTCGTAATATCATGGTGGACATTCGCTATGTTATGTGGGTGATAGACGTCTATTCTGGTGCAGGTCACCTGGTCGATGAGATGACGAAAGTGAAATAAGTTCCTTCAACTTTAGGTATTTGTTGCTGCAAGATGTCGTTGGGAAATACGGTAGCAACGCGTCTTTACAGATGTTTTTGTGTTAAATGCTGGCATTCTTAGATGGAGAATGTCTTTGAGTTTCGCTATTTAGCGCTTAAATTACTGTGTCTTTTTTGTGAATTAAAAATCGGGTATTTGTTGAAACAGTTCGCGTATTTATACGTGTTGACATTGCGGCTTATTGCGTGTAATTTGGCAGTCAATATCACTTAAATCACATTCACAATGAGTACACCAACAATTTCTATTTCAGGAAAACAATTCGTTTACGGTAGCGAATCCAAACGTTTTATGGTTCGCGGTATCGCACTTGCGACGGACCCAACGCTAGACTACAATCTTGCAATTGACGACATTCTCGCCAATCAACATGCGACGTATTTTAGCACCAATATTTTGCCGAAACTGACAGCGATGAACGTCAATTGTATTCGCGTTTATCAGGTAGATCCAAACAATCAACACAATTTAACAATGAACGCTCTGGAAGCAGCGGGGATTTATGTTATGGTTGGATTGGCAACGTCGTATTATTCCGTAAATCAAATGACCAGCGATTATACCGATGCAACGTTTGTCCACGCGGCCCGTGTCGTAGACGAATTTCAGGCATATTCTAATACTTTCAGTTTTTCAGTAGGGAACGAAGTGGAGTTTCCTGGGCAACAAGCGGCGAATATTAAAACGGCCAATCCGAATTATTCAGATGCTCAAGTTATCGCGGCGACATTGAATCTTGAGTATCAGGTCGCCAATGCCATGAAATCGTTTGCTAGAGATATCAAAGCGCATATTTCAAGCAATAATTATCGGTCAATTCCAGTAGGATGTGCAATGCAGGATGGTCCACAAACAAGCTGGGGAAATAACAATGCAAAAGCCTACGAGCGAGGTTTGATCGGAACAGATATTATCGCACAATTTTATACCGCAGGGAAAGCGGAGGACCGCATGGATTATATCGGAATCAACTCATACGCTTTTGTTTCTGGAAAAGGTCAGGCAGCATCTGCTTACGTAAGACTCGCAAACGAAGCTTCTTTGTTACCTGTGCCTGTATTTCTTTCCGAAGCAGGTGCTGTTACTGGATCAGATCGCGACTGGAACGATGTTGCTTCCATTTATAACGAAGCGGCTATCGGAGAACAACTTTCAGGAGAGGTTGCGTTTCAAATGTTTGAGCAAGGAAGTGGTTACGGTATTTACAATGTCACAACAGATACGGATTATACTGCAACAGCTATGGGAGGAGTTACAGCGCTTACTGCCGCGTATGCTGCTGTTTCTTCGTTAACTCCAGCCACGATTGCGACAACACCAACTTCTATCGTGGCGCCGAGCACTGCGGTAAGTCCGGGATCTCCACCGAATACGACTCCAGTGTATGAAAAGCTCACAGTTGATTTAAATTGGCCGACAAGTTTGTTAACCGCAAAAAAATATAAGGTGCCTAATGGAACGGCTATTATTAGCAATTTTGCGACAGATCCTATTGTGATCCTTCAACAAGGCGGGGTGATTGCTCATGTTGACGCGGCGGTAGATCAAACAACGCCAACTACAGCAACCATTTCAATTACAACTGGAGTAGCCCTTGAAATCCAGGCAAATATTAGTAAAACCTCGACACCGAATTGGATTCCTGTTTGTGGTGTTCCAGCAATTGCTGTTATTGATGGTGGTCATTATGCAAACAACGTTAGTTGGGGAGCGGCTGTTACATGCAACGTATACATTTCTGTGACCAACTATGCAACGTCGATGATAAATATCGTTCAAAATGGGCATGTCATGGGAACGGTAGATGCGGCTGTCAGTAAAGAACATCCGAAGTCTGGAATGATCAATGTTGTTCCTGGTACGGATCTATTGATTCAAGGACCAAAACCCGATTTCGATCCAGTGTGTATGGTTCCGGGAAGCAAAGTTGTCGTGGGAGCATCCATCAACAACGATGTTTCTTGGAGTGGAACTGCGGTATGTAACGTATCGTAAGTTACTGGGATTAAAAACGCAAGCCTCGGTCGATTTTTCGATCGAGGTTTTTTTTCGCGTATTTTTGAGGAATGAACGAAGCGTATATGGATCAGGAGTCGGAAAAAAATAAAATTGCCGTCGGTATTTTTGACAAATTGGCGACAATGTATGAAACGAAGTTTATGGATGTTTCCTTATACGCGGAGTCACTGGATGCACTGTGCACCTTTATACCATCAAAGGCACCAGAAATTCTCGACTTGGGATGCGGACCAGGCAATATCACGAAGTATCTTTTAGCACACCGACCCGATCTTCGAGTCTTAGGAGTGGATCTCGCTCCTGGAATGATTGATTTGGCAATAAAAAACAATCCAATGGCGACTTTTCAAGTGCTGGATGGAAGAAAAGTAAAGGAATTAAAGCATCGCTTTGACGCCATTGTTTGTGGGTTTCTTTTGCCCTACCTGAACAAGGAGGAAACGCTGCAATTACTAACGGATTGTATCGGCCAATTGACGTCAAATGGGATTTTGTATCTCAGTACCATGGAGGATTCCTATGAAAAATCATCCTGGAAAAAAGGAAGCTCTGGCGATGAATTGTTCATGCACTATCACGAAAGCGAATATCTTTTGGAAGCACTAAAAGACATGGGCTGCGAAATTCTTCACATCAAAAGGTATAATTACATCCACGGTGAGGAGCCGACCACTGATCTGGTTCTCATTGCAAGAAAGTAACCGAATAGTGTAGGTCTTAATAAGGTACTCTCCATTGTCCAAAAGGAGCGCCTACAATGTAGTTGTAACTTCCTTTTTCGATCAAATTTTGAAAAATTAATTTTCCAATGGCGTCCATGCGTGTCGGATCCAAAGACTGAAATAAGGTAATGCTCTGAAACCATCGATATTCATCAAACCCACCTTTGGCAGCATTTTCAAGTAGGTCGAGTGCCGCAGATTGATTTTTTGGATTAAGATACAGCGTTCCCATCGCCTCGATGATTTGTCGTCGTCCTTGCGTCAAGTTGGTTCTTTTTTGAATCAACTTCAAGTGATCTTTTACGTAATTGGCTTGTCCAAATTGAATGCCTGCAATGACCCACAATTCGTGGATTTGATTTCCTAGTTTCGAGGCATTTTCTTGCAGTAATGCTATCGTTTTTGCTTCGTCACCAGTAAGTATTGTAGCGTAAATAATTGCTTCCGTTGGATCGAGAAAACTTTGAGAATAATCAATTGAATCGATGTCGTTCAACGCACTTTGAGCAGCCGAAATACGTGCTGTACTGTTGTTTGAAAGCTCTGCAAGTTTGATTGATGACAAAACGAGATTGTGGTGAATTACGATGTCAGCGGTACGCGATGAAAGCAGTTGGTTTTTAAGAGGAATGGCTTTTTCAAAGTTTTCAATTTGGTCGTAAGCAATCGCCAATTTTTCAACGCGTAGAAAATCCGTAGGCGAAAGCAATGTAGCTGCAGTATCCAAGTGCTGGTTCGATGCAACAAGATTACCATTTCGCATTTCAATTCGTGCCAAGGCAAGACTCAAATCAAAACTTTGAACGCCCATGGATCTTGCGGTCGAATAGTAATCCATAGAAATTTCTTCATCGAGCCCCGTATTGACGGGATCAAAATAAGTACCATAGGCGATCATGGTTTCGGAGAGCTGCTCATTCGTCCAAAGCGATTTGATCTCAGCATCTGTAATTGGGCGGTCTTGAGTATACCATGTAAACAATTTTGCCCCGTCCGAAGCCGCAATTTTTTTTGAATCGTTGGAGAACGCAATAGGATACATCATAGCATCGCTCCAATGAATGGTATTAATAGTTGTTTTTGTCCTAAGATCAATGACGTCGAGCTGTGATTTCACATCCCAATTCCGAGACATGTAGCCATTGTTCTCTACTGATACGTCTTGAGAATTTAACACCGACATCGCAACGTAATTATTGTTGGGCGCGATAGCGAAAAATCCAATGGATTTTCCCGAGCTTATTTTTTCGACCTGGTTGGATTGTCTGTTATATGCGTGCATTTCTCGCTTTTGTCCATCCAAGAAGTAAATCATTGACCCATCGTTAGAAAATTGAAATTCCGCGATTGGAATCCCTGTTCGGAAGATCGTTTTTTCTTCGTGTCTGCGACTAATGTCCCAAATTTCAATAGTGTCTGTCGTTGTTCCAGTCGCATCGTAATTCAAGATTCCAACGTAGTTCCCGTCTTTTGAGATTTGAACGCGATTAAGAGAATTCGAGACCGGAATCGAAAGTACATCTTTGCCTGCGCTCGACTTAACGATAATAGAATCATTGTGAACAAATAAAATACGCTCCAATTTGCTGGATGCACCAACGAAATCGCTCCAAACATAATCGCTTGCTATAAGTTGAGGTGATTGATTTGGGTCGGGAAAAATAATTTCGATATCGCAAACGGTTTCTTCAAATCCGAAGGTTTCCTCTCCTTCTTTCCGCGCAATCAATGCGTTTCCAGAATACCCATCGATGGTAAGAATCTGTTTGTTCTGAGCCGTTGAAAAATCATACAATACTTCGTTCTGCTTATTGACGACGGTATGTGCAGAGGCCCAATTCGAATAGCGAACATCATCGTTTTGTGTCCAACCTATCGAAGATACCCCATTGATTGGGTGTACAATTTGCACTTGATCCAGATTGCTGCGTAGTGAATCGTAAATTGCTCTCGTTATTGGATTCGAATCAATTGACTGTGCGATGCTGGCTAGAATGATTTGATTCAGTTTGTTCTGTGTGTAATTGGTCTGTGCATGTGATGCAAAACGCAATGCCCGCATGGTGTCTTTTGGAACCTGAATTTGATCGTTAGTGCTTGTGTCCGTAAAACCAAGAGGGATATGATAGTGCGGATACATTAGGGCGTCCGTTTTCGCCTTTTGGTCATTACTTAAATCCTTGTACCAATTGTTGTTTTTTATGTCGCGTTCGTACAGAAGATAGTTAAGTTTGTTTACCGTGGTTTTCAAAGTGTATTCAGATTGTACAGATGCTTGTAAAGCAGCGTCGATGGAATCTTTTTTCGATTCGAGCGTGGTTAAAACATTGTTTATACTGTCAATTCTCGTCTCCGCCTGATTTAAATACGCTCTGGCTACCGACATACTTTTTTCCGCTTCTGCTTTCGCTACGTCCGCGTGCATTCGATCTATAGCGGCTTCTTGCTCACTTCTTCTTGCCATTTGAACACGAAAGTTCGCCGCCTTTAATTGTGCTTCTACTTCACCACTCTTTTTCTTTATCCTTGCTTTTACTGTATCATTATAGATGGACTTTATTTCGGAAATTCTTAGTTGGGAATTTAGGCTGTCCTTTGCATGTTCGAGGCGATTTTTGTCATCTTGAAGTACTTTTTTATTCGCTTCAAGTGCATTTTTATCTTCAACGAGTTTGTTATTTTTTACGTAGATGTAGGTCACCGATCCCAAAGCGATTAAAAATGCGGCGACCAATATCCAAATCAAGGTTCGACGGCGGCGTTCCTTTGCATAAATCAGAAATTTTTCATGCTTTAAACAGGCAAGATAATAGTTCTGATTCGCCTCGTAAATAATACCATCCGCCAGTAATGGATAACTGCTGTATTTGTTTCTGGATTTGAATAGGTCGTTTTCTTTGGTAGTTAGAAGAGCCTGTTGAAAGGACGCGGATTTTGTTTTGTGGTAGCGTGCGGCCCAAGCGGCATTTTTTGGTGAATTTTCGTGCGAGATAGTTAAATCCCTGAGTAATGCACCAGAAAGATAGGAGTGATCCGTATCTTCATTGGCGTCGTCTTTGAGTTTGTCTTGTCGCGCCTGATCGAGACGTTTGTACAATGCCCCTTCTGCAATCTCTTCTTCGATCCATTCTTTTAATAGCGACCAGTTTCGCATGATACTTTCGTGCGAAATATCAATCACTGGATTACTATCGAGGTGGACGGCATTTGGAGGCATTAAAAAGGCATTGTCTTCATGTCGTAATACTTCAATCACCGCGTTGACTTGTTCTGCCCCAGCGTTTATTTTTTCTGCATGGCTTGTTCCTTTTGGAACCAATTTTTCATCCAGAACATAGGCGCCGTCGAGATAGCGTGCTACTTCATGGAGTTGCACCAAATAACTAGGTCGACGAATACCACGATCGTCAGAGGAACGGTCTGTTATTCGCTGGAAAATACATTTTACAATTTGCCGTTGCGCAGCGGAAAAGCCAGAAATTATTTCTTCCGCGTGCTGTGCCAAAGCTCCGTCCATTCCTCCCGCGGCAGTGTAATGAGCTTCTTCAATGCTTCCCTGACTTCCATCTTGCTTCCAGGCAGCGTAGGTGCGCATCAATGCGTGTTGTAATATCGGCAATTGATCCATATTGTCGCCGACTTCACTCACGAGCTTGTTGACCAATCCTTTGTCTATCTCTGTACCCGCCATTTGAACGGGACCTTGTATCGCCGATTTCAACTCTTTGCGCCCCAATCTTGGCACTAAGTATTGTCCTTGATTAATTGCTTCCGTCAGTCCACGAAATTGCACACAGTCGCCCAGATACTCCGAGCGCATAGTAATGGCAACATAAATATTTGAATCAGTTTCCTGCGCAACGCTCATCAAAAGATTGACGAAGTGATGCGAATCCATGGAATTCACTTCGCGACGATAGCGGAACAACTCTTCAAATTGATCAATGATTAGCAGTAGATTACTTTTTCCTTCTGTAATTTCAGCACCAATATCCAATAAGCCGTATGGATTATCGTCGAGCTCATCGCGAATCCGTTTTGCTTCGGAAATAATAGCGTCTGTTTCGCGAGTTCGTACGTGAATTCCAGCAAGTGCAGCCGCCAAATTGTTGATAGGAGCATCCCCTGGACGACAGATCGCCACTTTCCAATCGGAATTACCGTCCTTGTGATATCCTGCGAAAAGATGGGGGATAAGACCCGCGCGAATCAATGATGATTTTCCACTCCCAGAACTTCCAATGACCGCTAGAAAATTCGATTCATTCAGTTTTTCTATCAGCTTGTCTGCCTGTCCATCCCTTCCGAAAAAGATCGGCGCTTCAATGGTTTTAAAAGGTCGGATCCCAGGGTAGGGGCGATTGACAATGATCTCCTGACTGACATATTTTACTTTGCGATCGCGGTTCTGTGGGTCGTCTAGTCCAAGATTTCCCTCGTCGAGCAACTCGAGATAATATTCGTCCA